>JBCBZF010001152.1:0-2176 GCA_039815525.1 Bacteroidota bacterium
TCAGTTTCGAGAGCAAATAGAAGAGTATTGCTCCCCGATACATTGTGAAACACCCGAATGCTGTTAGCGACAGAATTTCCAGTAAACAGGTCCGCTTTCCCATCGCAGTCGTAATCAGCCAGTAACATCCAATTTTGCACATTGGGAAAGGCTTCCTGATAGTTCGGCGCATATTCATAATCTGAACCGGTGTTGCGAAAGCAAATGACTTTATTTCCTGCCCGATCCATGATCACCAGATCCTCAATCCCATCCTGGTCCAGGTCCATCTGATTGTACTGGGCTTGATTCAATCCTCCGGCAAAAGCGAGATCCAGCATATTGCCATTCTGTTCAACCGGGGGATTCATACGCATGATGCTTTGCCCATTCATGTACAGGGCTGCAAGCAACAAAAAGAAAAGGGTGGCGAAATGTCTCATCTGAATGATTGATGTATCAAACCGGTAATTTCCCGCCTGCGAGGCGGATTACATGGTCAAAACGCGCAAATTCGCGGGTCATATTGGAGGCGAGTACCAGCATGCGTCCGGCCGCGTACTCATCAATCAACCCAAGCATCCGATTGGCGTTGGCATCATCCATATTGGCTGTAGGCTCATCCAATAGCAACACATCAGACTTTGTGAAAAGAGCCATGCCGACTTTGGCTCTCTGGAGCATGCCGGAAGAATAAAATTTCAAAGGCTTTGTACGATCCTCCCATAAGTTAAGGGTACGAATGACAGCTTCTTGAGAAGGCAAAAGGCATGTTTTAAGCTGAAAATAGAGCGAAAATAGTTCTTCCAGGTTCAAGTCCTCATAGGCGTCGATATAGGGTGCTGCCCAACTGATGGATCGGTACAACTGGTCCAGAGGAATGCGTTGACTTCCACGAAAGACTTGAACATTTCCCTCCGTTGGCGCTAGCTGTCCAGCAATGATCCGTAGAAGGGTAGACTTCCCGGAACCATTGGTTCCTACCAGTGCCAGGTGAGGGGCTACTGAAAAATCATGGGAGATACGTCGGAAAATCCACCGCTGGTAGAATTGTTTTCCTATTGCATTCAGTTGGATGTGGATTTTCTCCGACAAATTTTTCGCTTAGTTCGAACTTTGATGCCCTTTAATGATCCCGCGGGCTGCGTTTTTAATAAAAGTAATGACTTCGTCCCGCTCTTCGGTCGCAGGCATATGCGCTTCAACCTGATCGAGGGCCTGGGTGGTGTTCATACCAGAAGTAAACAGCATCCGGTAAATATCCTGGATGTGGTGAATGGTTCCATTATCAAAGCCCCGGCGACGCAGACCAATGGAGTTGACACCTTCGTACTGGAGCGGATCACGTCCACACTTGACATAAGGCGGGACGTCTTTCCGAACCAAAGATCCACCAGAGACGAAGGCATGTTTCCCAATTTTGGCAAATTGATGGATGGCCGCAGTACCACCGATGATGGCGTATTCCTGAATTTCGACATGCCCGCCAATATTGACAGCATTGGAAATGATCACATTGTCACCAATGAGGCAGTCATGCGCCACATGACTATAAGCCATGATCAGGCAATTTTTCCCAATGGTGGTTTGGCCATAGTAATCTGTGCCACGGTTGAGCGTCGCACATTCTCTGACCGTGGTATTGTCGCCAATGATCAGGAGAGTACGCTCGCCCTGAAATTTCAGGTCCTGCGGAATGGCGGAGATCACCGCGCTGGGGAAAATCTTGCAGCTTTTGCCCAGACGGGCGCCATCATGAATGGTGGCACTTGAACCGATCCAACAGTCATCTCCGACAGAGATACCACCATGTAGGGTCGCTGAAGGTTCAATGTGTACCCGGTCTCCAATGATGAGGCTGGGCTGAAGACCATCTGGTCCTTCAGATTTGTTGAAAAACTCCAGGGTCTGGACTTCTGGGGTAAGGGTAACCCCGGCCATGATCCGACACTGTTGTCCGATCGAGACACCTTCTTCAATGATCACATTTGATCCAATCCTGCTGCCGTCCCCAATAGAGACATTCTTACCTATGACAGAGTATGGACCAATGATAACATTCTTGCCGATCCTTGCACTGGGATCAACGCTCGCGAGAGGGTAGTTTGAATCAGGTGTGTTGAGTGTCATAATTTATTTTTGGGCACCACACTGGCGACCAGATCCGCTGAGCAGACGACTTCTCCGTCTACATAGA
>JBCBZF010000699.1:0-3973 GCA_039815525.1 Bacteroidota bacterium
CTCATGTTCGGGATACTGTACAATCAGTGAAATCGCTGAAGAAGCTGCTTTTTGCTCGCAGTATGCATGGTCGGTGAGGATTTCTTCAATATTGCCTTCGACCACATTTTTGACCCAATGTGGATCGGTTTTCATTTTTAGTTTGAGGACACTCATGTTTACAGCTGAAGATGTGTCAGGGGGGAGGGGAAAGCGAATGTTTTTCTCTTGCCTGTCGCTTCTCTCCTCTCACCTACAAATATACTGCTATTTTTTCTTCCGCTTGGAGGCGTATGGGATGTTTTCGTCAAGGAGAAGTGCTTCGGAAAAGATTTCTTCAATTAAACGAGGATTGATGTCGGCGGGGGACCCAAATAGGATGCCTGCCACTTGTTTTCTCCCACGGGTTTCCAGGGCGCCTTGCACATTGGAGAGTTCATTGCCACGCAGCAATACCCATTCGATTTGCTCATTTTTAACTGGGTTGAGATAGCAGAGCCAGCTTTTTTGGTAGTAAAAAGGAACCCGGTAACGAATTTTGCAGGTGATGTTGGGAAAAGCCGTCAGGAGTTCATGCATGCGTAGCATGGTCCCTTGTTGCGGTTCTTCCAGAGAATAGATGAAATCGAGTACTGCTTCCATGACTTATTTCACATCAGCCCAGACTGCTTGTAGCTCGCATAGATTGTCCTCACGCATGTATTGGATGAGGCGAAAATCGTGGCTGCCACTGCTCGAGAATTGTACGTCTGTCAATGGTTGCAACTGCCAATCCACCGAAGTCCCGTTCATTTCCCTGAGCCAATTGCCTTCCGCATCCTGCAAGGTGTCCAGCAGGACCCATTCTTGCTTTGTCCCATCTGGTCCATGCATCCACAGTTTCAGGTAGATGTTCCGGTATCCATATTCTTCCCCAAATCTCATCCCCAGATCAAGAGATTGAGTTTGGTCGCTGAATGCGTCATATTGAAAGCGAAAGGTATCGCTTGCCGCCCAACAGCCGCTGGGAAAGTCTGTTTTTGCCAAATGAGAAGATTCACAGGCAATGAGTAGCAGGGGAGAACAAATCAGGATCAGCCAGCTTTTCATGAATCGCTCTTCTTATCGTTGCTGTCTGATTTTTGATTGTCGCCCTTCGGCCCATCCTTTTGTTGGCCACGAGGTGGTCGGTTTTTATTCTGACCGGACCGGTTCTGATTATTCCGATTGTTGCGATTGCGATTGTTGCCACCTTTGCCGCGGGGTGGACGTCCACCCTGTTTATTGTTGCGGTTACGATTGTCGCCTTGTTGACCCTCTTTACGGCCTTGCTGGGTCGCATCTTTGCCCTGGCCTTTGGGTTTTTGTTGGTCGTTTTTTTGGTTCTGGTTTTGTCCGCGACGGCGGTCGCCCTGGCGGCGGTTCTGCGGTTGATTGCGGTTGCTTCCCCCCCGGTTATTGCGGTTGCCACCACCCCGGCGATTCTTGTTTTTGTCCCGGCGACGACGCTCCACTTCGGGCACATTGGTGCCCACTACATCAACAAAGTCCAGCGACGCTTCAGCCAATTTGCTTTGTACTTGTAGTTTCGCGAGATTTTCTGGCTTTTCCCCTTTATCATTCATCTTCATCACCCGCTTAACTTCGTCCACTTCCAATGGGTACCATGAGGTTTCGTTGGGGTAACTGAACCACATTTTACGCTTGAAAATGTCAGTTTTCTGGAGAAATGCTCTACCCTTGGCGGTATCGATGCTGTTGACTTCAGGAAAATCTTCGAGTGCATCGAGATAGGCATCCAATTCAAAATTGAGGCAGCATTTGAGGCGGCCACACTGTCCCGAAATCTTCATCGGATTGAGGGACAGATTTTGGTAACGGGCTGCAGCGGTATTCACAGTGCGGAATTCTGTCAGCCAGGTTGAGCAACAGAGTTCTCTTCCACAGGAACCAATGCCACCCACCAGACCTGCTTCATGACGCAGGCCGATTTGTTTCATTTCGACACGAATGCGGAATTCCCGGGCGAGTATTTTGATCAATTCTCTAAAATCTACCCGATGGTCAGCGATGTAGTAAAAGATGGCTTTGGCATTGTCTCCCTGGAATTCGACATCACTCAGCTTCATGTCCAGGCCCAGTTCGCCGACAATTTCCCGGCTGCGCACCAGGGTCTCTTGTTCGCGGTCGCGAACCCTTTTGAGCAATTCCAGATCGTTTTCGTTGGCCTTGCGATAGATTTTCAGAACGTCCCGGGTAGACTTCTGGTTTTTCTTCTTCCGCATTTGTAGTTCAGCTACTACGCCGCCAAGAGAAATGTTGCCTACATCATAACCACGGTCAGATTCAACCACAACCGGGTCGCCGATGTATAGCCGCAGTCCATTTACATTACGATAAAAAGCCTTGCGTGTATTTTTGAATCGTATTTCGTACACATTGTCTACCTCTGATTTCTCAGGCGGAAGCATGTTGCCGAGCCAATCAAAAGCGTTGAGTTTGTTGCATCCACCGCTTGCACATCCGCCGGATTTTCCGCATCCGCCGGTGCTGCAGCCACCGCTGCCACAAGATCCACATCCCATAAAGCCATGTATATTAAGGTCAATAACAATTGGTTGTCAGTCGTTTAGCACGACTGGCTGATCCGGTGGCAATAAAATGCTTGCTGGGTGAAATGCGTCAGAGGCCAAAGAAGGCCATTTAATGAAGTTTGTCTGTGGGGTCCCAAATCATGCTTACATACAATTTGGGTATATATTTTAAGGGACGCGATTTCGTTTCCAGGTTCCATAAAGTGCTGCGCGGCAGTTTTCAATTCCTCTTGACCGACTTCCTCAAGCTGCACAACCGGACCAAAATGTCAGAAAGAACGGGTGAATTGATCAGATCAATTTCACACTGTGATGCCTAAAGGTAATGAATTTTTTCAATCCGCCTGAACTGTGCGAATGCTTCTGGTCGGCACCCAACCTCGATGGGATTCGATTCGCACTTCTGACCAAATATCCCTGGATTGGAGCAATTCCAGGGTGCTACCCGGTCCTACCGGAACAGGTTTTTTTTCTCCTGCGTAGGCAGGGTTGCTGAAGAAAGGGCTTTCGTTTAGCATGACAGCTTTTTGTCTTGCGAAGAAACTGTGTTCGACCAGTAATAGGCTGAATACAATTGCGACTCCGGCGGTAGCCAGACGAAATGCTTTGCGCCATGTGCCAGGGCTGCGGCCAGATATGATGAGACTTAGCAGAATGAGGCAGCCACAAAGAATCAACAGACTGCCTTGCCATCGATACAAAAACAGGCGATAGTTTGTCCAGCCTGTTCCAACCAGATAGTTCTTGCTGACCAATTGATTGATTTTGGTGTCCAGGGAAGGGCCACCCCAGCGAACTTGGACGGAGCGCAGGCAAAAGACCGCCTCGGCCGGCTGATTTTGTTCTTCATAAAGGAAAGCCAGGCGGTAGAAATCCTGTTCAGCGAGCGCATTTATCGCTAGTAGTGCTTCAAATGCGGTTGTGGCTTCAGCGTAGTATTTGGCATTAAATGCCTGATGCGCAGCCTCTCTCAGAGAGTCAGTTGGGGTGTTGGCGGTGAGAAAAGTGGGAAAGAGCCACAACCCCCAAAAAATTCTTGCGTATTTATTTGACATTATAGGCATGAGCCCTATCTTTGCAATCCCAAAGGAAAATTCCTTTGTTGGTCGAGTTGGTAGCTCAGTTGGTAGAGCATCTCCCTTTTAAGGAGAGGGTCCAGGGTTCGAGCCCCTGCCGACTCACAAAGCCCTGGCAGTTTCGACTGTCAGGGTAAATTACAAATTAGGGTTGGCATTTTGCAAGCCGAAATTATTTGACATACGGAATTTGGTCTTTTTCGGTCTAATGACTGAGGCCGACATCCCTCCAAGCCCAGGTGGTGGAACTGGTAGACACGCTATCTTGAGGGGGTAGTGAGCTTTTGCTCGTGGAGGTTCAAATCCTCTCTTCGGCACCAATTTACTTGACCAAATTTATTGTAA
>JBCBZF010001108.1:0-2364 GCA_039815525.1 Bacteroidota bacterium
AAAGAGCGCAAACGCTTTGAAGGCTTTCTACGGATGGAAGCCACCGGCAAATTATCGGTCTTGTCAAGTTTGTATGAAGCCATACAAAAAACAGAAGACCGGAACCAACTCTGGCAGGCACTCTATCCCGATCAGGTTTTCGACGATGCCAAAATGCGCTGGCTCTACAACCAGCTCAAAAGCAAAGCAGAGGATTTTTTAGCCTATCTCCAGGTCATGAAAGATGGCCCCATTCGCAACGCTTCACTCCTACAGGAAATACTCGATCGGGATATTGAAGAAGTCTTTCCCCAAATTTACCGGAAGGCCAAAAATCATCTCAATCAAATGCCGGTCAAGGGTAGTCAACACTATCAGGGGCATTATGAACTGGAAACCGTCAATCTTGACTTCCATCTCAAGCGTGGGGACAGAGCCAAAACACTCGAAACGCTGGTGGAAATCAACCAAACTTTTGATTTGTATTGGATTCATGCAAAACTCAGAATGGCCATTTCCAATCAATCACTCCTTCTGAAAGAGAAAAAAGGATTTGATACCCGTTTTGTCGAAGGACTGGTAGAAGTGGTCCGAAATGAACCACATTTCCTGGAACACCCGTCCATCGCCATCTACCTCACACTGATCCAACTCAATGAAGAAAATCAATTGATGGATCCGGCCAGTGCGATTGACCTGCTTACCTCCACCGGAGACAAACTTGATGCAAACTTACGGGACAATGCCTACTCTTATCTCGCCAATTTCTTTGGGAAGCAATTGATGAAAAATGGTTGGCGCCCTCATACCGCACGCGCCCTGGCGGATCTCTATCAATTTGGTCTGGATCGTGGTCTCTTATTCGTAGGTGGCTATATTCGACACGGGGCATATCTCAATTTGGTCCGCTTACTCCTTTTCCTCAATGAAAGAGAAAAAGTCAATCAGGTAATTGAGACCTGCGTAAGCCAAATTTCCCCTCAGGTTGTTGGTGATTATCAGGTGATGGTAGAATTGGAATGTCTTTTTTACGATCAAAAACTCCGTAAGCTTATTCAGACTGTCAATGCTTCAGCATTTCGGCTGCCGCATATCGAAATCCATGCCCGGACCATGCAATTAGAAGCCCTAAGCGTAGATCAGGATGATCCTGATTGGATGATTCGTCAGGTCAGGCGCTTTGCCAAGCAACTCAATAAGTCTCGGGCAGCGAATCCTGAATGGCGGTTCATTACGCGTTACATTGACCGGATAGACCGACTCAATCGTCTCGTATCAGCTGACCGTAAAGGGGAATTGCGTCAACTGAGAGCTGACCTGGAGGCTGCCGTTCCCAGTTTTCCACATCCCTGGTATTTCGCACAAATTGAAAAAAGAATGAAGACTGCCAAATTAGATTGACAGCCTTCATCAAACCTGCTTAGCGTTTCTGCAGACGATGCTGGTAGATAAGTTTTCCCTGAGTCGATTCAACTCTCAGGATGTACAAACCGCCCGGCAAATGCCCAAGGTCCAGAGAGCCAGGTGAGCCGGCAGGGATCGTGGTCTGCATTCTACGTTGTCCGTTCATGTCGTACAGCCCAACAGATACGGTTTCGTCCCATTGCCCCCGGATCTGTACTTTTCCATAAGTTGGATTGGGGAAGACCTGAATATCCTGTCTCGCCGTCCGGGAAATATCGTCAATGTCAACTGTGATATCGCCTTTGAATGCGACCACACCAGTACCGATCTGAGGACGTCCTGCAGATGCTTCCAGGTGAAAGTGGACGGTATGTTGAACCAGGTCAAAAACGACATAGTTGTCAGGATCGTTGCTGTCAAACCGGAACCAACCGACAGGACTCAGCGGCGCATTGCCAACAGAAACAATCTCAACACCAGCCGGAATTGGTGCGGTATAATCCAGAACCGTAACGGCTTCGTTGACATCAACCTGATAGGAAACTGTGGCGGTATTGCCATCAATGTTCCAGAGAATATCCTGAGAGAGAATCTGGCCTGAAACAACTGAGGACAGAGAAAGAAGACAGACAGTCAACAGACTGGTGAGGATTGTGCGTAACATGGTTAATAGCGTTAAGAAAAATGTCAGTGATAAATTTGTGTCAAAAATGGTGAGCTTGACCTTTGGAGAAAGGCCAGAATGGTCGTGTGCTGATCCTGCTGCTGATAAGCAGGGATCAATCTCAATAGAATGGAAGGAGGGCCGGAATCAGCTTCAGATAGATATCTGGTGCAATTCCGTCATTGGAATCTCCGAATTGGAGTGCCGAAGAAAATGACCTTAGGGCCTAGCTTTCTTCCAGCTTTGGTAAGTGGAATGAGGGATACTGTGTCATGGTGATTGTTTGTTCGGTTATTGTGCAAATACTTGGGTTGTAT
>JBCBZF010000817.1:0-3383 GCA_039815525.1 Bacteroidota bacterium
CCAGGTTTTCTAAATCTATAGCCATCTCTTTATTTGGCGATGGAGCATCTTCTAACCCTACAAGACTAAATCCTGAATTCTGTGCTACTTGATTAGTACATCCATTTGTAAAAATCGCCATCATGCCAATACATGCCCTGATGCTCCCCTTCGGCCAATCCAGCAGTTATCTTGAAATTGTTCAGTGCATGTCCGATATCACCACACAGCACCTCCTCCATATATGGGACCATATCTTGCTCACAGCTGCGAAATTTATCGCCCCAAAACCCATCTGTCCATTGACAATCGCCAATGGAGATCGGTGCCAATTGGGTATGTGGGCTTCGGTGATCTGCACGAATATTCCGGGCATCCGGATGGGTGCGCGTCATTTGCTCAGCTTTCATATTGATTTCTTCTAAACACTCTGAAACCGGACATATCCATCCGGCAGAGTCTGGTTTTTATTCAGTTTCGATACCGATCCATGCGGTCGATGTCCACCTTTTCGAATTCTTTCCGGAGCATCCATAAGGGGCGTTCCAGGGTGAGTTCCCATTCAAAGACGGCTTTGTACATCTTTTTCAATTTGTCAGGATGTTCTGCCGCCAGATTGTCTTGCTCGGTCTCATCCTTGACAATGTTGTATAGCTCAGCCGGACGATCTGGAAAACGAATGAACTTCCAGTCGCCATCCCGCATCGCGGCCCGGCCATCTTTTTTCCAAAAGAGTGTCTGATGCGGTCTTCCCTGCTTTTTTCCCCGGACAAAAGGCATCAGATCAATGCCGTCAATACCTGAAAGGGCATTTTCCCCACCAGCAACAGCATAAAAAGTCGGCAACAGATCCATGGTACTGACGGGGAAATGATATTCTGATGCGACAGGAATCTTGCCCGGCCATCTCATCACAAAAGGAACCCTGATTCCTCCTTCGAGGTGATTGGACTTGGTTCCACTGAGCGGCAGATTGACAGAAGCATTTTTATCGGTTGGACCGCCATTGTCATTGGTGAAAACGACCAGGGTATTTTCCTCCAGTCCCAGCTCTTTGAGTTTGTTCAATACCACGCCACAAGCCCGGTCCATCGCCAGGGTCATGGCCGCCACTTCTTTGCGTTTCCCGGTCAGTTCGGGAAACTGTGCCAAATCTTCTTCGGTCGCATCCATCGGTGTGTGGACAGCATTGAAGGAGAGATAGGCAAAAAATGGCCGGTCTTTGTTTCGTTCAATAAAAGCAGCTGTTTCTTCCCCCAACCGATCAGTCAGGTAGCGTCCCGGTTCAGCAAACTCTGCAAAGTTTCGTTCCAGTTTATTTTGTGAGTCAGCCGGTTCTTTCTGATAGGCGAAATAGCTTCTGGCACCCCCTCTGAATCCATAAAATTCATCAAATCCCCGTTTCAGGGGATGGTATCGATCTGCTCCCCCCAGGTGCCATTTCCCAAATACGGCCGTCCGATAGCCCAGAGCTTTCAGATAATCAGCCATGGTTTTTTCGCTGACCGGAAGGCCCATCTCTGCTCCATCCAGAGCAGAATTCACACTCATAAAGCCCGGTACATTGTTTTCTTCATAGCCAAAACGCTGCTGATATTTTCCGGTCATCAGGCCGGCTCGGGAAGGACCACAGGTAGGATCAGACACATAGCCCTGGCTAAAGCGCATGCCAGTCTTTGCCAGTTGGTCGAGGTGAGGGGTTTTCATCACTTTGCTTCCCTGAAACCCAAAATCCGCGTAGCCGGCATCGTCGGCGAAAATGAGGACAATGTTTGGCTGGTCGGAGCGGGCCGAAGCAGCCTGAGACCTCTCTGCCACGAACGCTTCTTCCGGGCTGTTTAGTGGGTAAAATCCGAACAGTCCGATCAGAAAGAGTCCGAATAAACATGCAAAAGCTTTTTTCATGATCTGTTTTTGTCCAGATGATTCATTTCCTCTATGAATCTTATTCAAGAAAGAGAATTCTCCCCGCAAACTATGGGCGGATATTATCCATCTTGTGCCGTTTTTTATCTGCCTGTTTTTGACTTACTACAACTCTGCCCTTTTAAACGCCCAACAAGATCAACAGTAAGGCACCAACCAAGCCGGAGATTCCCATCACCAATGATTGCAGGCTAAAGCTTCGGTACAGGATATCAGGCGGCGCATTATGCAGACGATTCAATAGCCAAAAGAAGCTGGCATTTGCATGAAATACACAAAATGCGCCACAGCCAATCAATGCCGCAACCATCTCAGCGGAGAGCGGAATACTTTCAAGCAGCGGGCCAATCATCGAAGCACTACCCACCAGGGAAACCGTGATTGACCCGGTGGCGGTGGTCAAGACTGCCGCCAGTAAAAAGGGCAACAGCATGCCCCAAAAGGGTAATTCAGCGAATATGTGAACGATATCCTGTTGAATAGGAGAGGCTTTGATAACCGTCCCGAGCGCCCCTCCGGCTCCGGTGATCATGATGACCAATGCCGATTTGAGGATGGCTTGTTCCATCAGTCGATTGGCCACCGTTTTGCGCCCCTGCGGTCGGATTTGAAAGAGGGCAATCCCTGCCCCGATAAGAATTGCAACCAATGGAATGGACAGAAATTGAAAGATTGCACCGCCTTTTGTAGGTGGAAGCTCTGTGGTAAAAGAACCTAAGCCCATCAGGAGAATCGGGACCAGAATGGGTAAAAGATCAAATATGATCCTCTGAGGTGGTTGTGCGACAGACAACATATTCTGACTTTCCGCTTCATCCGATGCTTGTGTCAGCAGCCCCGGATCAGATTCCAGCCAGGTATGCTTCATGGTTCTGATGACAAAGAAGATTCCCCCTCCCATGGCAAAGAGTGCGACGAAGAGATTGATCGCCAACATTCTACCGAGATTCACATGCAAGATGGAGGCCACTGCGAGTGGGCCGGGTGTAGGTGGGATCAGGGTATGAGAGACTGTCAGACCAGCTGCCAAAGCGAGGCCAATGTAGAGAACCGGTCGTTTGCTCTTTGCAGCAAGTGATTCGGTAACAGGCTGTAACAGTATATAGGCGACATCCACAAATACCGGAATGGAAATGATGTAACCGGTAAATCCCATTGCCCAGGGCAGTTTTCGCTCTCCGACCCAGTTGACGATCAGATCTGCGATGCGAAATGCGCCCCCACTTTCCTGCAGGACTTCTCCAATAAAGGCACCAAGAATAATGATTACGGCAATCCAGCGTAGGGTTTCCCCAAAGCCCTTGAGCAATACTGATATGGTTTCTTCACCGCCTAAACCAAGCGACATGCCCAACAGCAAGCCGATCAGCAATAGTGCAATAAAGGGATGGATGTTCCAGCGGGAAATGGCCAGAATCAGGACCAGAAGGCCACCAATCAGAATTAGGAGATGGGTGATCATGATGAAAAAATAGCGG
>JBCBZF010000616.1:0-4458 GCA_039815525.1 Bacteroidota bacterium
CGGGGAGGAGGCGAAATTCTCAGGGTTCAATATCAGGGACCCGGGATCAGCAAGCAGGACATTCCTGACGGTCTGTTGTACCAACAGGCGGTGGCTGAGCTCGATATACAATGGACTGGTCCAAATGGATTCAGTAGCCCGCTCCCCAATCCACCGGCATTGGAACAAGGCGTGTACACCCTGGCCATTACAGATCAGATCACCCAGTGTATTGGCTATGACACTGCCTGGGTCCGCAATGGTTGTGGAACCATTTTGGGCAAAAGTTTTCTTGATCTCAATGGCAATGGACAACTGGATCAAGGTGAAATGGGTCAGGACTCGATCCGAATCATTTTGGCCACAGGGGCGGGGCTCAGGCTGGATACCGTCTGGACGGATACCAGTGGTACCTACCAGTTTGGGGGCTTGCTACCCGATACCTATCAATTGCAATTTGCCAATCTGCCTGATAACATGTCTTTCACCGCTGCCAACCAAGGAGGCATAGAAGAAACTGATAGTGATGTAGGGGAAGATGGACTGACAGCCGTCTTCCTGGTGGCCAAAGGTGATTCTGTGCGCGGGCTGAATGCGGGCATCATTGACAATGCGTCTTTTCCAGTGGAATGGTCAGACTTTCGTGTGCGCCAAATGGGACAAGATGTGATCCTGGATTGGTCAACACTGCAAGAAATCAATCATGATTTTTTTGTGGTCGAACGTTCCATCGATGGGCGGCTGTTTCAGCCCCTGGGCAAGGTTCTTCCAGAAGCGAATCAGCAGTACCAGTTTGATGATCAAAAAGCCGTATTGCTCTCTCAGGCCCAGCTATTCTACCGCATCAAACAAGTAGATGTGGATGGCAGTTTTTCCTACTCTCCCACCCTCAGTCTTGATCTTAGTCAGAATCCAGATGATTTTCTGCTGGAAGTATGGCCCAATCCAACTGATGGCATCAGCACGCTGCTTCGCCTCAGAGGGCATCTTCAAACCGATTGGTTCCAGCTTCGGTTACTGGATGTACATGGGAAAATCATCTGGGAAGAAACCAAAATCCTATCGATTAGCCCTTTTGAGATGAGACTACCGATGGAGAGTCTGGCTGAAGGGGTGTATGTATTGGTGGTGGAAAGTGCCAAGGTCAGAAAAAGCATTCGCGTGGTGAAGTCCTGAGTCTCACAGCAAGGCCCGCAACTTATTCATGAATCGGTCGCCGCCCCAGGGTGCCGGACCCGTCCGGCTGTACACGATTTCGCCTTCAGCATTGAGCAGATAGGTCGTCGGGATAGACCCCACCTCATATCGGGACATCGGATAAGGAAGGTGTGCGTAATGCAGAGGCCAATTTCTTTTGTCCGAAAAGGCTTGAATCGTAGAGACAGGTTCATCTGAAACCAACAGGATGGTCCAGCCTTCAGTTGCGCTTTTCTCCTGCATTTCTACCAAATCCGGCATCTCCTCAATACATGGGCCACACCAGGTTGCAAAGAAATTGATCAATACGGGTTTTCCGCGCAGATCATCAAGTGCAATCCTTTGACCGTCCAGGTCAACTACCTTCATCCCGGTGAGATTCGTTTCCGGCGCCTGGGTGGCGAATGTTCCATAGGCGAACAGCGCTCCGATTCCGAAAAGGATACCGGTCAAAAAGCCGAATCGAAATCTTTTTTCAGAGAGTCTACGAAAGTGAATCATCAGGACAGTATTTGATCTCCTCCATCTTCATTCATTGGCCTAAAACCATTGCATCATGACCCCACGTCCAAAAATCAGCACCAGGATCAGGTAGACCAGAATCACAAAAAAGATCCCATCGGAAAAGCCTGACATAAAGTCCCGGTGGATCAGTCCCAGCCATTTATCTTGCTTTTTCTTTTCCTCTGCCATGAAATCTATTTCCAGTAAAGCTACAGATTTCCCAAGGGTGATCAGGTCACGTAGGAGACGTTTACCGATGGAGCAGCGGTAAATTGCTGCAACATTGCTGCGAAACTTTGTATCACGGTCTCGATATCAGCTGCACCGGCAAAATTCAGCACAATCAACAATACCCGGCGCGTTTCAGGTCGAATCATGGTCCGGGTTGAATCACTGGTTGGCGTCCCAAAGGCACCCAATTCATCTCTGAAAGCAGGTAGGTTTTCAATGTTAAATGATCCTCTGCCAATTGCTTCATAATCATCATCTGCTCGCCCTTTGGTGAGTTGGACAGAGCCGGAAATCGCATCCGCATCATAGCCTCCGATCGAATAACCTGATTGTAAAGAGATCGCATTGATGATTTCGACCACATTGCTGATGTGGTACAATCCTTTTCCTTGTACAATCCGGCGCGTCAGGGCTTCGGCTGAAAGCCGATAACGACTGGGCTCTTTGCCCAATGCCCGATAGGCTTCACGGGAAGTGGCAATGGCTGGGATGTCGCGGATAGCGGCGATCTCCAATGCTGCCTTTTCAGCAATGATCTCATCAATCGTTGCTAATAATTCAGGGCTGCTTTTCTCTACCACTACTTCGGCTTCCAAGCAAGCCAATTGTAGTCGGGGGAGTACTGCCGCCACCTCTGGGGCAATCGAAACCTGCTTCATGGCACGAAGATACACTTTTCACTTCTTGCAAAAAGAAACAGGGGAACAGCGTGTTTATCCAATCTGGACTGTAGCCCGTCCCAGAAAACCAAGATCCAGCTTTACATCATCGCCTTTCTGCAAAGGAAATGCAGCACTCAGTCCACTTAAAATAAGCAATTGACCACTTTGAGGCTGTTTGTCATGTTGGTGCAAATTGTGCATCAATTGTTCAAGATGTAGGAGGATATTTTCCGAAAAGGTATCCAATTGATCGACCGGGCGCTGGTTGATCTGTAAATCATAAGACAAACTTCCCAGATCACATTTTTTGTTCCATTCAAATGGATCACTGAGAACAAATCGTGCCAGCACACCATTGTCTGCAACCATGTCAAAAGAATCAATTTCCCACTGACTGGTACGGGCATCCAGAATTTCGAGCACAGCAAATATTCCTTCAGCACTTTCCAGAAGTTGTTCAGGCGAGGCAATTTGGGCAGGAGATTCAGAACCGAGGCGTAGGCCCAGTGCGACAGAAACCCGGGGATGGATCAGACCTTCCATGGGGATCACGCCTTCATGCGGCACACGCTGTTTGTCGAATACTTTTCCGATAAAAGGCTCTTGCAGTTGCATTTGGGCCCTGGCCGCAGCGTGGACACCAAACATCCGCCAGCCTATGGCGCGCCAGCCATTTTGTTCCTTCTTACGGACCAGCGCCTGCTGGATTTGATAAGCGGATTCAAGAGAAAGATGGGGAAAATAATCACGCAGGGGCGCGATTGGGACGCGATTGGCCTCAGCAAACCAATACTTTTTGGCCAACTCGTCGATTAAACGGTCATGAACAGGCATCGGGTAACTTACGTTTAGCAAAGCTATGCCGAACATAAAATGCTTTGAAAAAATAAAAGCATTCTCCTCTCGGCATACCCTCAAAGAAAGTAATTTGGGGAGAAAAGAAATTCCCAAACCACTTTCTTTGAGGGTATTGTAAAAACGTAAGAAGTTGAGATTCATTTTGTTTGGGCATAAAAAAAGCCGGCAGAAATTTTCCCACCGGCTTTTTTCTCTTCAATGATCCCATCAGGCTTTGGGAATATATTTCTTTTTGATCTCACCGGTATTGTCAAAAAACCATTCTTTGAGACCATAATAGGCTTTTCGGCCACCCATGCTGTACTTTTTCAGCGTATCGCGGGTATTGGAAAGCTTATGCAAGACGTTCGCAATTTTAATGACAACTTGTTTGTCCTCCATGTCAGCATCGAGCTTGGCTTTGTTGGCCAAAGCGGCTTCATCAATATCCTTTTTGCCTAATAATTTATCAGCTGCTCCAATGGTGTCAATGACAAATTCATCCCAAACAGATAAGCGATATCCTTTTTCGCCTTGTTCTTTTGGAGAAGACTTAGCAATTGGAGCACTCTTCGCTTTTGGAGTGGTCGTTTTGGTTTTCGGACTGGCCGATTTATTTTTTGAGCCTGGCGGTCTGCCCCGTCTTTTAGGAGGGGAAGCAACTACCTCAGGAGCAGCATCTTGCGTATTCTTTTCCGGGACACTTTTATTTTTGGAGCCCTTTGGCCTGCCACGTTTTTTCCCGCTTTTGCTTTTACTTTTACTTTTGGCATCAGAGGTTTTCTTCTTCGGGCGGCCTCTTTTGCTTTTGGGTACATCACCATCAAGTGTAGCGCGTCTTACTTCTAAATCTTCCAGGGTACGATCTACTTGTTCAAGTTGAAACTGTAGTTGAATTTTGTCGGAGCGATACTTGGCAATCAGGCTATCCAGTTCGTTTTCAGAGAGTTTGAGTCTTGCCATGCGTTTTTTTTCTATATTTAATTTCGGCCAAAATAAGTGTAAAAAAATAAAATATGAAGCAGAAGCAGCTTAAAATCAGGCACTA
>JBCBZF010001224.1:0-1937 GCA_039815525.1 Bacteroidota bacterium
TGCCTATCACAATGTGGCTGGCATCGAAATTGAGAACTCCACCATGGCCGATGTCTATGATTGCGAGGCCACCCAAAATACTGGCGGCATTCTGGTGTTTGACCTTCCCGATTTGCCAAAGAAGAAAGGTGGTAATGTGCGGGTCTATCGGAATAAGGTGTACCAAAATGATTACAAAAACTTTGCTCCTAAAGGCAATACGGTCGCTATGGTTCCACCGGGAACCGGGGTGATGGTGCTGGCCACATCCGATGTCGAAGTTTTTGAAAATGAAATTTTGGAAAATCGCTCATTCGGCTTATCCATCATCAGCTATCACCTGACACAGACGCCCATCAAAGACAAAGCCTATTATCCTTACCCAACCCGAATCAACATACACGACAATGTGTTTGAAGCCTCCCGAAAAAAGCCCACCCTCAAATCCAAATTTGGCTTACTGATGCGGCTCAAATTCGGGAAGCCATATCCCAACATCATCTTCGATGGCATTTATGATCCGGAGACGTTAAATGAAAATGGTCAGTTGAAGGAAGAGTTCAAGATCTGTATTCGCAACAATCAAAACGGCCGCTTTGCCTTCCTCGATGCCGAAAACAATTTTAAAGGCCGTCACCAGGATGCAAGCCTCTTTGATTGCAGCCATCAACCACTTTCTGCCCCGAGTATTGGTAAATAGTTTTTCATGCACATTCATTCCATTTTCAAATACACGCTGACACTTCTGCTTTTGGTGCCCCTGCTTGGCTTTCATCGACAAGCGGGCCAGAAAAGCTATCCAATGAATTTATCTGAGTATGGCTTTTTTACGGGAAAACTCTCCGATCAACAACCAGGCCCTGGTGTGGTTCCCTACCAGCTGAATTCGCCACTCTTCTCTGACTATGCACAGAAACTTCGTTTTATCAAGCTTCCAGAAGGAGAAGGCGTGGCTTATCATGATCAGGAGGTCTTGAATTTTCCAGTAGGGACCACCATCATCAAAACGTTCTACTATCCACACGATGCCCGCAAGCCTGAAAAAGGACGCCAACTGATGGAAACCCGCTTGTTGATTCATGAAGAGGAAGGCTGGAAAGCATTGCCGTATCAATGGAATGAAGCGCAAACAGAGGCTGTCCTGGAAGTGGCTGGCGGTAGAAAAGATGTCAAATGGATCAGTGCTTCAGGTAAGAAAATGAAGCTCACTTACGTGATGCCCAACCTGAATCAATGTAAAGGATGTCATAGTTGGGATGGCGCCATTCGTCCCATCGGTCCTTCAGCTCGGCAGTTGAACGGTGATTTTTCATACGAAACCGGAGTAAAAAACCAACTTTCTTACTGGAACGAAGCAGGAATGATCAGGAATCTGCCAGATTTGGCGACTGTGCCGCGTATGGCAGTATGGAATGATCCGGCTTCTGGTAGCCTGGACGAGCGGGCCAGGGCCTGGCTGGACATCAATTGTGCCCATTGCCACAATGCGCACGGGCCAGCCAATACCTCTGGTTTCTTTCTAGACATCCACCAGAGCGATCCGACCACCATTGGGATCCTAAAAAAGCCAGTTGCTGCCGGACGGGGCTCGGGTGGATTTGCGCATGATATCGAGCCTGGCAAGCCAGAGCAGTCGATTTTGGTTCATCGGATTGCCTCCACCGATCCGGGGGTGATGATGCCCGAATTGGGTCGAAAACTGGTTCATAAAGAGGGCCTTGACCTGATTCGGGAATGGATTGCCGCCATGGACATGTAAGGTTTCAGGTCAAAATTGTTTCTTTTCTCTGGCATTTTCCTCCCAAATTGTCTTCCGAAATCATTGGACAGGGTCTCTCCTACCCAAGCAATGATTTGGAGGTTCGTTAACACATCCTGCTCTTCGTATTACGGTACTTCGCTTCTTTTGCAACGCACAAGGCTTTTCGCTTTGTTCGAACTCACGATTGTACCCAACA
>JBCBZF010000696.1:0-3983 GCA_039815525.1 Bacteroidota bacterium
CACAAAATAGGAAGAAAAATCAAACTACGGTCTATTTCAGTACTCTTCGGTGAAGGAAGATACGACAGGAGGATACACACGAGCTAAGGATAAAGATGTTCGGCGGAAGCAACTTAAGCTTAAGAAGCTTCATGAGCGATGGGAAGCCCGAGAACGCCGTGAAATGGAAGAGGAAGATAGGCTGTCGGTACTAATGAGGTTGGTTACCCTTGATGTTTTCTTTCTCCCGGTCTCCCCTGAGCAGAATTACAGAGAAAAACATAAGAAATCGGAAAAATTGAAGCGGCTTGTCGAAGTAAGCGGTCCACAGGTAGGAAAGGAATTTTGCTTATCGCAATTTATTTCGAGACCAGTTGGTCCAAAAAAAAATCGAGGAGATTTTAGCGGCAGAATTCGGTGATGAGGAGGATGAATATGAAAGTGATGATAGCCAAGACGAGACATCTGCCAGGGCTGAAGAGGAAGAATTGGGTGTCGTTGTTCCAGAGATGCCAAGCGGTTAAGAAAAAATGCTTGCGATGATTATTGATTTTGGAGCTTTTATAGATGACCAGAATGTCCGACGTTGGAGGAAAATAAGGCGCCTTAAACGAAGGCAAGCTAGAGCTCTAAAAGCTGCCGAATCTTTGAGGTTGAAAGCCCCTACTAACTGGAAAAGTCACTCATTGTAGAGAGGAGGAAGAAATGCAGATAGCATTGAAGATAGGAATGGAATATGACTCCGCCAAGTTCAATTCATTGCAACTTAAATTAGATAGGATGCAGTGTCTTGAGCGATGTTGGAAACTCAAATATAATTCAAAAGACCAAAATCCTCCTGGTAGGCGTCCACTTCTCGCCTGCTGATATGCTACGCGGCAATCGCCAGAAGGAGGTTGCACGAGTTGTGCAGGATCTGGTCCGCTTCCGGCCCGCGAAGGTGGTTGTCGATGTGCCGCATTTATCAGTGCAGGAAAACATCCTCAATCGTAACTACGATCAGTATCTGGAAGGTTTTCATCCCCTCAATCGTTCCCTGAACGAGCAAATTGGCTTTCGCCTGGCGGCGATGATGCAACACAATGAACTGTTCGGAATCGATGATGCGGGAGGGGTATCTCTCGGATCTGAACTGTTGCGGGCGGGCAATGACGAACATGCGGTCAAAATGTCCAACCTGGTGCGTGGCATCGAAATGGCGAAGCAAACTCACAGCGCCGGGGCCACATTGGGGCAATACATCTCGTACTTGAATCAAGCGGGTAACCTGGATTACGAACACAGCACTTATGTTCGCATGCTGAGCCGCATGGATAATCAAACCTCTCATGCCGGAACTGATATTCTCAGCGAATGGTATGCCTACCATATGCGGTTATTCAGTAATCTGACGCAAATTACCGAAAAGGAAGGCGATCGGGTGTTGATCATTCTGGATTCCAGCCATATTCCAGTGTTACGGGATTTGATCCAGGCCGATCCTGGTTTTGAACTGATACCAGTCCAAAACTTTTTACAGGTTAACTAGGAAATCAATTTTTTAGCATATCTACGCAATGTCTGATCCGCTCAGGCATTGCGTTTTTTATATGTGCTGGGGTAAGCTTTTCAGTAAGGAGGGTATGCTGGAAGAAAAAGCCATGCAGCCTTCCATGACCCGATCGATAGTGTCAGCTGCTGATCTTCCTCCAATAGACGAGAGAAACCCTCGGTAGCGTCAAAGCCAAAAACGCCTGCGCCCAATTTACCAAGTCTACGTAGCATCAATTCAGCATCTCACGGAGGATTGGAATGATTACTTCTTTGAAGGGGTAACCTTTTTCGTCAACGCGGTATGAATGGGAAAATGACCCTAAAATGAGAAACATGCGTTTTGTACCACATTTATTCCTCTTCCTCATTTTTGTCGCGACATCCTGTAATAAAAGCGATATGCCACTTCCGGCTGAAGATTTTGCTGCGGTAATTGAATCAGGTGGTGGTTTTGACCCAGTCGAACAAAAGACTGAAGTCATCAATGAATCAGACAATGATTCAACCATCAATGGAGAAGTCTGGCGCTGTACCACCAGGACATTCTCGGCCAGCAGTGCTGGCGGAGGCGGCTCTGGTTTTCCTTCCTTTAACCCCAATGCGAGTGTAATTTATCCGGGTTCTATGTTACAGGGGGCATCCCTGAAACAGTCTACACCAGATATCATCGCGGTCAAACGCGCCGGGGGAACCATTTCGATTGATGTCATCAATGGCAATATTCAACCCAGCTTTTCTGTCGATGAAGTCGAAACCTCAAGCATTGCCATCGCATTGAATCAGATCATCGGTAGCAGCTCGAATGTCATTCCCTCCAATTTTTCCTTCCAGTATGAATCCGTCCAATCCCGTGAGCAAATGGCCCTGGCCCTTGGTCTGGACGTCAACACTGCCTTTGTGGATGTAGAAGCCAATCTGGGATTCAGCAAGGACCGTTCCTACAACCGCATTCTGGTGCGTCTGAACCAGAGTTACTACACCATGCGCTTTGACATCCCAACGTCGCTGGATGAGTTATTTGCCCCGGAAGTTACACCTGAAGACCTGGGGCGTTACGTTGGGCCTGGCAATCCCGCTACCTACATTTCGGATGTTACCTATGGTCGGATTTATTATATGCTGATTGAGTCCACGTCCAGCTTGACAGAAATTGATGCAGCGGTCAGTTCGTCCTTCTCAGGTGTAACCAATGAAGTCGATGTAGATTTGGATGCCAGTTATCTCAATTCCCTTTCCAACCTCCGGATTAAAGTCTTTGCCCTGGGCGGCGATGCTCAAACAACCATTCAGACCATTGGGAAAACGGATCTGCAAGACCTTGTGAATCTTTTGGCAGAAAGCACTGACATCGGCACGGGTGTACCGCTTTCGTATGTGGCACGTTCAGTTTATGACAATCAGATTGTTTCTGTCAAACTGGCCACTGAATATGATGTGACCAATTGTACGCCTGTCGACAACAGCTTGCCAAACCCGATTCATTATTTTGATGCCCGTCAGGGTGTACATACAACGCCCGTACTTGGCGCAAAAGCTGTAACCGCCTGGGACAATCTCTGGGGGGACTCTACCACGCAGGCCAGACCGCCTGTCTTTGCCTATGCTGGTTGGTATTGGGATGATGCCATAGACTTTACCCACAGTGTGCAAGGTTCAGCCCCGGATGGAACCATGAGTTTTTCTGGTGTGCCGTTTCGAAATACCGATTATACGATCTTTTTGGTGGCCCAGAGCTATAATCAACCTGGGGAAAATAAACGAATCTTGATGTTATGGGGTGGTCAAGACCAAGAAGGGAAATCCATTCGGGTTGGCTTTCAGGGGGATGAAACCATTTTCTTTACCCACGGTGGGACCAATGAAGTTTCGGCGCCAACCGCCGGTCGGGTACAGGATAGCCGCCAACTATTTACCTTCCGTTTTTCGCAAACCGAAGGCCTGAAAATCTATGTCAATGGAATTCTGGAGGCCACTGATCCGAATTTCACCACTGCACTGGCTTCGTTTAGTGGTGCCAAAATGGGAGCGGCCAACGAATTGGGCTATCGTCAGTCTCCTTATTCCAATCATATCTCTCTGTTTAAGGCGGTTGGCACGGCTTTAAGCGATGAGCAGCGGGAGGATGAGGAAACCAGTATTATGACAGAATTTGGCATTTAAGCCCTCAATGCGGATATAAATCAAAGCAGTGGTTAGGAATGACCACTGCTTTTTATTTTTTTGTTGTATGTCATCATATTTCATCCGCGAAGTCTCGAGGATCAAGCGAAAGCACTTTCAGAATCAGGCACAGATTGAGGTCGCGATTCGGACCAGAAAGATCCTCGACCATCAATTCATGGAGAAATTGTCTCTGGAAATGATTGCCGAAGAGCTTGGGCAATCACAATATCAGCTGATTCGTGCATTTCGACGCTACTATGGCATGACACCCGGGAAATATTTAGTAGACCGGCGGATGATTGAGGCCA
>JBCBZF010001113.1:0-2346 GCA_039815525.1 Bacteroidota bacterium
ATTTCTCTCAAAGCCACTTCACGCAGCTTTGGCCCACGCATGGAAACAGAGGCTTTCGCTTCCAGCGTGATGTTCGGAGAATAAGAATTGCAGTAAACGAGTCAATTTCCTTTTGCGGCGCCCAGACGGGCGCCGTTTTTTTATACAAAAAAACCGGGTCGCATCTCTGCGCCCGGTTCCATGAATGATGTCATCAACGTCTTTTCAGAATCTGGAAGCTTTGCTGTCTTTCATCCTGTAGAACCCGCAGATAATAGCGGCCCGCCGGCAGCTCAGCGGTCGGCAACGGAATGCCTTCCCAGAGCAATTCTGGCCGTTTCTCCTGTTGCCATAAAATTCGCCCCACTCCGTCGAGCAATTCTAGAAAAACAGGCGTTTCAGCCGCTGTATTCAGTCGAAACTGAGCGGTTCGGTCAGTAGGATTGGGATAGACGATGCCATCTAGCCTTCCTTCCCGATCAAGGTGCAAGGCAATGCGATTGCTGTAAGAAAAGCGACCATCCCAATCCACTTGCCGCACTTGATAGTAGAGAATTGGTGCGCGCTGTGCCTTCGCCTCTGGATCAACCAAGCGATACGCCGGATCGGCCGGGTGAGACAGAATCTTCCCAATCGGCTGAAAGTGTTCTCCATCCAGGGATCTCTCCAACTCGAAATAATGGTTGTTTACTTCGTTTGCAACTATCCAGCTTATATGCGCATTCTGACCTTCCCAATTTGCGTACAGGCCAAGCCATTCAACCGGCAGGTTGGCACCAGGCGGATTGCTTTGCTGAAAGCCCACTGTAACGATATTACTGGGAATCGAAAAGGAGCCGATCAGATCTTCCCCAATGGTGTAAGACAATTTTTCTGCGCCACCGGAGCCTGGTGCACCAAAGCCGATTCCACCGGAAGCGATCACCATCCGATCCAGAGACTGTGCCTGGAGATGCACCAGTCCCAAAGCACATCCCAAGACAAGGAGAAGTTTTTGTATACGTTTCATCTTATGGAAGTGTGTAGGTGATTTCCACGCCACGGATTCGAAGGCTTGAAGAGGTCCAGACGCCACCGGATGGGTTTACCTGAATGTGATAGAAATAATTGTCGATAATTTGGGGTAAACTGATGGACATTGGGTCGTTTCTAAAAAGCGTAGACGTTCCACTTGTGGTGTAGCTGGCAACGATTGACAGCCCACTGGAAGTCTGAAATACCCGCATGATCCGCACCAACAGATTGACGCTACTGTTGTCATAATAATGCACCCTCGCGTCCGTGATCACACTCCCAACCGGCAACTGGAAAGGTGCATACATAGGAGCAGTGGTGGCAGTGTTCAAATAGGTTCCACCACTTGAACGTGCGAAATCATAAATATCGCTGGACGGATGAAAATTCATTGGTCCGATGAAGATCGTATGACTTTCGACTGAGGATTCTCTTACCCAATTGCTGCCATCCCATTGCAGGACATCTCCCGATTGCAAGGAGCCTGGCGCAATGTTTACATCATCCAGCGCATTCAAATGCACTGTTTTTACACTATCAGCAACATCTGCAAAAAATGCTTTTGGGCTTTTCTGCAATGGCATAATCCCCACCAATTGATAGGTGCCGCTACCGCTGTCGTCTAAGCGAACCTCAACCTGATATGGACTTGCGCTCCAATCAATGTTTGCAAAACTACCTGAAATGGGGGTTCCAGTCCCAATCACAATGTTAAACAAGCCAAAAGCATCGGTCGAAACGCCAGTATGGGTTTCAGAATAGACAGTTGAAACTGACGGGCTGGTGCGCTGTATAAAAAATCGAACTGCGATGCTCCCATTGGTGATAAGATTTCCGGTTCCGTCTCGTGCCACTGCCTGAAAATTCAGGCCGCTATCAGGCTGTGCCTGCACAGGCAAAAAGCAAAAGGTCAAAAGAAAAAGCAGTAAACCAGGGATAAATGTCTTTTTCATTGGATGATTTTCATGTTTTCATCTAGAGACGCTCCCCGGATAGGGATTTACACGGGAAAGCAGAAATTTCTCAGAAAAAGAGGGGATATGTAAGAATCAAAACATATTCCATTTATCGTACAATACAATATTTCGTACATAGAGGGCAGACATTTTAATCCATGCAAACCTCCTCAGTTGTTGCCCTGTTTCTGCTGTTGATTAACTGCTCCACTCTTTTTGCCCAAAACTCGCTCTTCCTTCCTTTCGGACAGACTGAAACAGAGGTAAAGGGATATTTTGAAGAGCTCGATTTTGGGAAGAAGGATTACGCTTATCAGAATGGGATCTTATCCCGTCAGGTTTCTCCTACGAGATCGGTCAGCTACACATTCAAAAACGACGTCTTGTACTCAGTAGA
>JBCBZF010000781.1:0-3568 GCA_039815525.1 Bacteroidota bacterium
CAACCTGGCTGAAAGTACCTACGGCTATACGCATTCAGGGGTATTCAAAAGCCGGGAAGAAGTACAGCATCAACTGGCCGTGCAGGCAGGTGTGAAAGCCAGTTATATGGGCCTCTTTAGCGGACAGTTTTCGGTCGCTTATGACCAGGAGAATCAGTCATCTCAGGAATTTGATTACGGCTATGTCAATACGTTTAATCAGCTTGGTTTCATTACCCTTTCGACGGACGAGAAGTACCTGAGTGCTGAGTTTGTCCGGAGCAAAAACGCTTTGCCGGCCAGTTTTGATCCCACGAACCCTACGCCATTTTTTGAATTCTTCAGAAGCTTTGGTGCCTACTATGTCAGCAAGGTGATCCTGGGAACCTCTTCTCAATTTTATGTTGCGGTCAATAAAACCAGCCAACTGTCTACAAAATCCATCAGTGCCAGCATGGAGGCCAGCTACAAAGGTTTTTTTGTCAGTGGCAGCATCAGTGCCAGCGTGAAAAACAGCGAGAGCTGGAAGAAGTTTGCGTCTAATGCCAGCGTGAATCTCCTATACCAGGGAGGTGACGCCGCCAAAGCTGAAGAGTTTGCTTACATCGTTAATGCCGAATTTCCGAATCCAACAGAGAAATCGGTTCAAGCCTACAATGCCTGGGCCGAGACTCATGATACAGACCCGGCTGCAATCGATTTTTCAGTCAATGGTATCTGGAACCTATGTGGTGCAAAGCGCCAGGCTGTCCTGGACGCCTGGAAGGCTTATTATCGTCTGCGCCGACCCAAAGTGGTCCTTTCTGGCAGCAGCATTAGTGATGTCCCTACCTCCTTTGCCCCACCCAGCATCAAATTGGATCAGGAAAGCTTTGTGCCGGATACCCGACCTGAACATTTCCGAGGCATGCAGGCCGTGGTACTTGATGCCAGTCAGCCCATTACCAATACATCTGCCATTCGTCTCAATAAGTACTACAGTTATGCCCCCTGGGCAGAATTCGACTGGACATTCAACAAAATGTGGCACGAGATGGGGGAAGACCTGATGAATATGTATCAGGATGGCGACATTGTTCTCCTTGCTTCCTTCAACATTGAGGCTTATTCAGGTCCAGCTGGCCAAGGGTCCGGAGTCTTCATTGAACTGTTAAAATCAATTGGATCTGCCAGCAGCAACCCTTTTATGACAGGAAATCAAGGGGGATGTACAACTGGTGGAGAAGGTATCTTTTTGCTGGCGGGTCAGTATGGTAGCCCGGCTGAAACTGCGATTGGCTTTGTGTTTACTGAAACTGGAGGCAATCACAAATCGAGTGCAAGCTTACAGTTTTTGCTCTATCCGGATGATTCGCATGGAGGCTATGTAATGGGGGACGGTAAGATCCTCTCCGCTCCAGAAAGCGGGAAATGGGCTTCAAGCTGGAAGGAACTCTAATCAGGCAATCTGCTGTACCGGAGCCACTACTCGTGTGGCTCCGCTTTTTTACCCCTTTTCACTGTATACAATGGAACATCATACAAAACTGCTCATCGTTGGATGGGGCAATGATTCTACTGGATTTGGGCGAGTCCTTTCGGTGATCGGAGAAAGTCTGCAAAGCGTGTTTGATATTCATTGTCTGGCCCTTGACGGAAATACCCCACAAACGAGACTTCCCTGGACACATCATCCATTACAAGACCCTCAGGATGGGTATGGCAAACGTCAATTTCGGGATATGATGCAAAAGCTGAAACCAGAAACCGTTTTGCTCCATTTTGATTTCTGGTTGTATCATTTGTACCGTGATACGCTGAAAGACTGGCCGCAGACCCGCGTCTTGATGTATTATCCCACCGATGGGGCTTTGTTTCGTGCCGAGCCGATGGCGCCCTTGCAGGAACTGGATCTGATCATTCCCTACACAGAATTTGGCCGGGATGAATTGGGGGGGAAGTTTGGAGAACTGGGACTGACAGAGTTTCCTCCGATGCCTGTGATCGGACATGGAGTGGATACCGATCTGTTTTTTCCGTTGAATGTCGAAGAGGGGTTTGGGGTAAACGCGCTGAAAAATCGGAGACGCATCGCCCGGGATGCCTATTTCAAGGGAAAAGCGGATTTGGAGGAGGCATTCATTGTCCTCAATGCCAGTGCTAACCGCCCCCGAAAGGAATTAAGTACGAGCATCCGCGGATTTGAATTGTTTGCCCGGGATAAACCCCGAAATGTGAAGCTGTACATCCATGCCGATATCGAACGCACTGTTTTCGATGGGAAAACAATTCAGGCCCTGCGGAGTCTTTGGCAAAGTGAGCGTTTGCTACTTACGTCAGAGCTGCGTCCTGACCATCAAAGATTATCCAATGCGGAACTGAATCTGCTTTATAATGCCTGCGATCTGGGCCTCAATACCGCTTCTGCAGAAGGTTGGGGCTTGATCCCAACTGAACATGGAGCGGCTGGTGCTGCCCAGTTATTACCGCGACACACCAATCTCCCGGAAATCTGGGGCGATGCGGCAATCTGGATGGAGCCTTCCCGGACTTCGGTGAGTGAAAGCATGAACATTCGTCGCTTTCACCTTGATGAATATACGGTCGCTGAGGCACTGGAAAATGTATATCAATCCCCTTCCACCTTGGCTGAGTATTCTGAAAAGGCGTATCAGAAAACCCATGAGACAACATTTGACTGGCGGCAGATTGGTGAAAAATGGCGAAAGCTTCTTCAGCCAGACCTCCAATCAGCTCCTCAAAAATTGGCGAGATGAAACGAGTGATACTGAAACAGTTTGGAGAGATGCGGACTGGGACCAATTACCTTCGCTATCTGTTCCAGCAATGGACCAATACATTGATCCTCATGCATGTCCTGGGAGATAAGCATAGCCCACCGGTCAAGGTAGATGCTATGCGAAAGTCTGGTCGCTACGAGGATTCCCTGCAATTGGTGCTGGATGCTACCTGGCAACATCCGGCCAAAAGCACCTATCCCCAATCAGAAGAGCAGACGAGATACATGCAGTCTGTTGCAGAAGAGATTGTTGCCTCCATTGACCAGGGGCAGTTGAAATATCTGATTTCGATTAAACATCCGTTTGATTGGGCAGCAGGAATTCTCTCATATTCCGGATATTATGAGTCGGCGATTCGGGATCGATATTCCACAAACGAATGGGAGAAGATGCTCTTAGCCTATTGTAAACGATTTAACCAAAATTATCATGCATGGCTGGGGGACTCCCTGCCCCACAAAAACCGATGTTTGATCCCATATGAAGTACTTACCGCCAATCCTGCCAGATTGATGAAGAGGATCAGCACGACGATGGACTTTGAGTTGAGGATAACTTCTTCCGGAGACATACCGATTCAGGTGACCCCTTCAGGCTGGGACCATCATCCCGCTTCACTGCTTGGGCGACCATTTCACAAAGCATCTTCCCGGAATCGCCTGAGTTCTCTTCAATTAGAAATAATTCCTCCAAAAGCTGTTTTAGACGTGGTTCGACGCCTAGGAAAGGCTGTTGGAGCAGAAGGATTAGTGGGTGGTCAGATTGTGGACTTAGCCTCTGAGGGCAACCCGGATACATCCATCGAGACC
>JBCBZF010000816.1:0-3389 GCA_039815525.1 Bacteroidota bacterium
CGACGGACATCATGGCCAACGACTGGGCGTGGGACGCCTTCTGGCAGCTGGCAACGCACGCTCTCGCGACGCGCCCCAAGTCCCTCGGGCGCGCCGGCTTCGAGTGCACAACCGACAACCCCAGCCTCATTTTCGGAGACATCATGGATGCCAATCGCCTCGCCAAAGAAATGAAACACTTCCAACCTGATTGGGTGGTTCATCTCGCCGCCAGGACCGATACAGACATTTACGATCTGGAAGCGGACATCAATGAATACATCGTCAATACGCTTGGAACACAAAACGTATTAGATGCCATCAACGCATGTTCTTCCATCAAACGCGCCATCATCACCTCCACCCAATTCGTGTGTGAGGCAGGGTATCTTCCGAAGCACAACGTAGATTACCAGCCTTTCACTTTATATGGGAAAAGTAAAATCCTGACAGAACAGTTTACTCGAGAAGCCAATCTCTCCTGCAAATGGGCGATCATTCGTCCCAGTACCATCTGGGGTCCATGGGCCTTGCGCTACCGGGATACCATGTTTCGGGTGATGCGGAAAGGCCTCTACTTTCATCCAGCCAGAAAGAAGGTTTTCCGCTCTTATGGCTATGTCAAAAACGTTTGCTTTCAGATTCATCGCCTCCTGGAGATTGAGGCAGCGGCCATGCATCGGGATGTATTCTACGTCGGTGATGCGCCAGTCAATCTGCTAAAGTGGGTTAAGGGAATCGCACAGCATCTCACGGGAAAAAACGTTCGTCTTTTGCCGACCTGGATGGTCAAAATGATCGCGCTGACGGGCGACGCCTTAAAAGCATTTGACATTGGATTTCCATTGACCACTACTCGATTCAACAGCATGACGCAGGATTATATCACCCCAATTGAAAAAACCATTCTGACGCTGGGAGATGCGCCTTACGATATGGAATCCGGGATAAAAGAGATGATTGATTGGTACAATGACATCAGTGCCGATATCCAACGTCCTGCCTTTCGGATGCCAGAGATCACCCAGATACCACAAAGCAATCAAGTCGCTACGCAGCATGGGTGATCGAAAAAAAATATTGGTCATTGGTCAAACACCGCCACCTTATGGCGGGCAGGCGATGATGACCGAAAGGCTGCTGAAAGCAGACATGCCAGGCCTTGAAAAATTTCATGTCCGGCTCAACTTTTCACAATCAGTCGGGGACATCGGGAAGTTCTCCTTTCGAAAAATCACCCATGTCTTTGAAATTGTGTATCGGGCCCTACAGATCCGCTTTCGACATGGCGTCAAAGACCTTTACTATATGCCCGTTGGGAATAGCAAAGTGCCGCTCATCAGGGACTTGATGATCTTGGCTTGCATACGATGGTTTTTCCCCCGAAAAATCTATCACTTCCGGGCGGCGGGTTTGAGTACCTACCTAAAGCGTCTTCCAGGAGTCTTTGCAGGCCTGTCCAAATGGTTGTATGGAAAACCACAAATCGCCATTCATCTGGCCAGTCGGAATCCAGACGATGGCGGATATCTCAAGGCAAAAACAATCCATATCCTGCCCAATGGTCTGGAGGATGCGGCCGAATCATATTTACCCATTGAAAAGCCTGAAGGACCGGTAAGAATCCTCTCGGTTGGTGTCGTCAAAGCCTCAAAAGGAATCATGGTTCTGCTGGAAGCCTGCCAGAAATTGCGGGAAGCAGGATTGAATTTCCGCTGTGATATCGTGGGCGGATTTGACAGCCCGGAATTCGAGCAGACGGTCCGGGCTTTTGTTGAGGCGCACCAATTGGCAGAATTCGTTCAATTTCTTGGGGTATTAACCGGACAGGAAAAATGGTCCGTTTTTTCTCGAAGCCATATCTTTTGCTTCCCCTCTTACTTCGAATCTGAATCTTTTGGCAATGTGGTCCTGGAAGCAATGATGTTTGACATGCCGGTAGTGGGTAGCAATTGGCGTGGCATTCCAGAAATTATACAGGATGGAATCACCGGCATGGTGGTTCCGGTAAAGGATTCGGCGGCCACGGCAGATGCACTGGCCAAGTTGATTGTTCAAGATGCTTTACGAGTGGAAATGGGGAAAGCGGGCCGCGCCCGTTTTCTCCAACACTATCGTTTACCCAATTTTCTCCAACGCATCGAAGCCATCCTCCTGGAAAGGCCATTAGCATCCAATCAAGCAGCATCAGCCCAGGCACCTCACATTGGGATTTCCACCTAACACGCAAGGAATACATGGCCAAGACAAAGCATACAATGTTTAGCATCATCACGGTTGTCTACAATGACCGGGACTTATTACAAAGAACCTTGCAAAGCATCCGGGCGCTCAAAGGGGCAGCCTTTGAATACATCGTGATAGATGGTGGCTCTACTGATGGTTCAGTCCGGTTGATTGAAGAAAATGCGGACATGATTGACCAGTGGGTTTCAGCGCCAGATAAAGGCATCTATGATGCCATGAACAAAGGGATCAGCAAGGCCAGGGGACAGTACCTGAACTTCATGAATGCCGGAGATTACTTCCATCATCCGGAAGTTTTGGCAGAAGTATCAAAAGTGGTCCAAACTGGTCATCCGGATATTGTCTATGGAAAAGTTGTCAAGCAAAGTGGTGAAGATCCGCCTTTCTATTATGAGCAGGGGGAACCGCTTAGCAACAAAAGTTTCTTCCTGGGTAATCCAATGTGCCATCAGGCCATGTTTATCCAGCGTAAGCTGTTTGTGGATTCACAGGTCGGTCTGTATGATTTGGGCTTTCAAGCAGGTGCTTTTTATGAGTGGCTTGCCAAATACTACGCCTTCAGAAAAGAGCTTGGCCGGATTCGATACATCCCAATAAAATGCGCCATTTATCTGGACGGAGGTTTCAGTTTTCAGGCCAAACGCAGAATTGATCGCGAACGTCTCCAATCCGTACGACGCTATTTCCCTACCCGCTACATTTTCCTCAATTATCTCCGCTTCCTCAGAGAGTCTGTTAAGGGCCAACTGCTACCGATCATGGAACGAACCCGCCTCCTTGAAGGCTATCGAAAAGTGAAATACCGGAAGAAGAAACAAGCAATCTCGGTTTCGAGCTAATTATGATGAATACAGAAAGGATCAAAAAAATGCTTCCGCCGCGCATCGCTGATTGGGTTAGGGCGCAGGGTATTCGTTCTCTGTCCGGACTAAAGCAGGCGCTTGTCTTTGAGCGACTGCTGGACAAAGTTCCGCCGGTCTATGTATACCAGATGGGGAAAGTGGGATCCATGTCAGTTTACAAATCTCTCGAACGTCAATATCCTGGTGCAGTCCTGCAGGGACACAATTTCCGGGCAGACAACCCAGATGCACTGGTACGGAAACTGTATCAGCATACTTTTGCCCGCCAAAAGCCTCTCAAGGTCATCTCTATGACCCGCG
>JBCBZF010001068.1:0-2480 GCA_039815525.1 Bacteroidota bacterium
ATCTGATCTTCAAAAGAAACAGATTGATCGCAGCCAAAAGCACAAAGTACCAATACCGCCATCAACATTGTTTTCATTCTGTTCATATCAATCAAAATATTTGTCAGTTTATGTTCTTCTAACGCAAAAATAACCTGAAATCGCTGCCTGCTTCAACATTTTTCCGCGATTTTTTTCATTTTTTCAGACCTGATCAATTTTAACAAGTCCTTTAAATAGCATAAGCACTTCCATGATGCAAGGAAAAATCGATCAACAAAGTCAGCTGCAAGACCTTTTGCAAGAGTCCCGAACCATCAAGCAGGATTCGGGAGACGCTTTGTACTGGGAAATTCACCTTTGTATTCAAATTCTCCTCTTTCTATTGATCAGCTATCAGGCTTTTCAGGAAATGTCTGGGGAAATCGCTATTTACATGATCATCCTTAATTCCCTGGCGATTTTTGCGATGATGCTGTTTGGCTGTTACTTAGCCGGGCTGATATTAGCCTTTGTAGCCAGCATGGTTCCGTTTCATGGTTGGCCTTTTGAAAGGAGGTTGCAAAGGATGGCACCAATTGGGATTACGGCTTTTCAGGTCGTGGTAATTATCCCGATCATTGTCATGGCTATTTTCGGATAAAAACGAGCAATGAAGGCGAACAATACCCAAAGTGAATTTTCCGCTCTGTTAGACGAAGCCCAGCAACATGAGGCGAAAGTCGCCGACCAGAAATACTGGACCTGACACCTGATCCTTCAAGTAGTATGGATGATTCTCTTTATATCTGTTTTCCAGCTTTGGGGAGCTGGGAGAACACCTTTACTTTCTCTATTGCAGGCATTGGGATCATTTGTGTTGTTCCTGTTTGCTTCCTATCTGGTAGGCCTGATGATTGCCGTTGTACTTTCACACATTCCTTTGACGAACTGGCCTTTTGAAAGACGCCTCAAAAGGAATATGCCAATTGTTGTGAGCCTGGTACAAATCTTCGGTCTGCTTATCACCCCAATGGCAATATTTACCTGATGGACTCCCACTCCAATCATTCCTCTGGCCCATTCGCCCCCACAAGCACAACATCAGAGGGTTTTGATAGGATTGCTTAGATTGTAGCGAACTCAAATAACGCTACATGAAAAAGTTCCCGTTTCTCTACATTCTACTATTGTCCCTGACTGCATCTCCCCTATTCGCACAGGATCGTATCACTGGTTTGCCTTTTGCGACACGTTCGGAGGTCATTGCGCGTCATGGAATGGCCGCTACCAGCCAACCTCTGGCTACACAGGTTGCATTGGATATTCTCAAAAGCGGTGGCAATGCCATTGATGCAGCCATTGCCGCCAACGCGACCCTGGGCCTGATGGAGCCAACTGGAAATGGTATTGGAGGAGATTTGTTCGCAATTGTCTGGGATGCAAAAACCAAACAACTCTACGGTCTCAATGCTTCCGGGCGCTCACCTCAAAGTTTGTCCCTAAGCCATTTCCTGGAAAAGGGCATGACGAAAATTCCTGCGCATGGTCCTTTGCCAGTCTCGGTTCCTGGTTGTGTGGACGGTTGGTTTGAATTGCATGGGAAATTTGGGTCAAAGCCAATGAAAGAGATTTTGGCACCTGCCATTCAGTATGCAAAAGAAGGTTTTCCAGTTTCTGAATTGATTGCCTATTATTTGAGCATTGGAGAAAGAATTTTTAAAGACTATCCCAACTATCCCGATACCTATATGCCCGGAGGCAAAACACCTGCCAAAGGCGATGTTTTTGCCAACCCCAGACTGGCGCAAACCCTCCAATTGATAGCGGATGATGGGCGCGATGCTTTTTATAAAGGGATTATTGCCCAAAAAATTGCTGCCCACATGAAGGAAGTCGGTGGGTTTATCACTGAAAAAGATTTGGCTGCCCACACTTCGGAATGGGTAGAGCCTGTTTCGACCAACTATCGTGGGTATGATATCTGGGAACTGCCACCCAATGGACAAGGAATCGCTGCATTACAAATTCTCAACATTCTCGAGGGGTACGACATTAAAAACATGGGTTTTGGCAGTGCGGAGTATATTCATGCATTCACTGAAGCCAAAAAACTGGCGTTTGAAGACCGGGCGAAATTCTATGCTGATATGGACTTTGCCGATGTTCCGGTGGAGTGGCTGATTTCGAAAGAGTACGCAGAAAAAAGACGAGCTCTGATCAACCCAGCACGTGCCGCGCGCTCCGTTTCCGCTGGCAAGCTCAAAGATGGAGACACCATTTATCTGACGGTAGCCGATGAAGAAGGAAACATGGTTTCATTGATTCAAAGCAATTATCGTGGAATGGGTTCCGGCGTGGTACCCGGAGATTTGGGTTTCATGCTACAAGACCGTGGTGAATTGTTTTCATTGGAAGAAGGCCATGCCAATGTGTTTGAACCTGGTAAACGACCTTTCCACACCATCATTCCGGCTTTTATTACCAAAGATGGCAAGCCCTGGGTAAGCTTTGGCTTAATG
>JBCBZF010000204.1:0-8064 GCA_039815525.1 Bacteroidota bacterium
ATAAATTCATACAAGCATCGTCTGAATAGTCCATATAATTTTCCACCATATCATTGACTCCGTCGCAAGTGGTTGTATTTGGGCAGCCATTGCTAGAACCAGCTTGGGTTGGGGTGTCTGCGCAAAAGTCATTGCCACAATTGGCATCTCCCCAAATGTGACGCAAACCAAAGAAGTGCCCAATTTCATGGGTGAGGGTCCGGCCACGGGCAAAGGTACTGGGAGATGGATTCGGTAAGCTTGTGCTTCCTACACTGGCAGTACGAATCACAACGCCATCATTATTGGCGGGACCACCGTTCGCTGGCATACCTCCCAGACCAGATGCGGATGGAAACTGTGCATATCCCAGTAATCCACAATTCAAATCCATTACCCAAATGTTGATATATTGGTCTGGATCCCACTGGGATTGGGGTTTAATGGTATTATCGATATAGTCTGTGTTCAACAGAAAGAAAAATGGACAAGTAGCATAAGGTGGCGCGGTCCAACCCATCATGTTCCGGTCGATGCGGTTGATGCCTGGTTCAGCCATGCTATTACCACTGGGATCTACCGTAGCCGGGCAAAACGCTATTTCTGTGTCAGCCCCGACAGGATTGTTGTTGAAACCAGAGGTGCCAGGAGTTCGTCTGAAGTCGTGGTTCAACTGGTCGATTTGTGCGTTGATGTAACTGGCGGCAAGATTATCGCCACTGCCAACTGCCTCCCCGTCATGGATGACGTGAAAAACAATGGGAAGGCTTACCACGTTGCGGGTGGCAGTGGCCAACTCATGTTTTTGGCGTTCGACCAGCGGGGCCAGCCAGCTTTCAAAATCATCAATCGTCCCGATCCCCAATTGCTGCCGCATGGCAGAATCATTTTCCATGGTGAGGCAATGGACAATCGGATGGGGTGTTTGACTGAAAAGCGAGAAGGGAATGGAGAGCAAGAGGAAAGCAGAAGCAATCAGGAATGCATTCTTCATACAGTTTTGTTAATGTGTGTTTGGGCTCGATTTCTCTTCAATATTGATGAGAAACCGGCAAGAAAAAATACCGTGTGAGTTGGGATATTCTGAAAAATACAATTTTTCTATGTTGGGGCAAAAATTGATTGGGATAATGCTGCTTCTGTGGAAAGTGAATTGTTTGCCAAAACAATAGATTGAATGAAGAAAGAACATTTTTGACCCTGGATAATCTGGATTTGACGACAACCTCTTTTTTTGTGTATATTCACTTATCCCGCCCAACTCATATTGTTTCACTACACAAGACCAATTCAGCCTATGAAATGGAAAATTACTACGTTTTTACTATTTCTTGCTCTCTTCTTCATTTGTTCAATCGCCACAGCACAGAAAAAATCTGAAGCGAAACTGATCAAGACGAATCTTGCACCTCATCAGGTTCAAATGCACACCAAACGCCATGCTAAAACAGTTCAGGAAACTGTGACTGAAAAGAAGTTAAAAGCTTCTCCACAACAATCAACCATGCGTACTCCGGAGCGAAAAGCATTGATGCAAAAGCTGGAAGCATGGCTTGCTACCGGCAAAGGAACTGCAAGCGAGCGTCAGCGTGTTCAGGCAAAACTGGCCGAACTCCGAACCGAACCAAGAACATCACACTGATCAATTTCCCCTAGCGAAAAAACACATGAAACAGATAAACTATGCTGCCGCACTGGCAGTCATGATTCTTTTTCCTGCTTTGGTGATTGCCCAGGCCGTCAGTGTTACGGCAAATTGGGGCAGTGCACCCGGTAATGGATTCGACGGCTGGACCCAGGTTACCCCTGCTGGTTTTGCTTCGACCACTTCTATCCATTTCTCTCCTGCCTCAGACGAATTCTTTGGCTTTGATGACGATGATGCAGGTGTCTTTAGTGATGGTGATGCAATATCGATCGAGTCTCCGATCATCGATCTGACGCCAGCAGCGGTTGCCAATGAAACCGATCTGACCATCGCTTTTCCACTTGCTTACAATGACGCAGGGAGTGGGGCAAACAATTTGTTCGATTATTTTGGGGTAGACTATTTTGATGCGGATGCCGGAGAATGGGTCGAAACGATTACCGTGACCGATGATGTAGGAAATACGGCCTCCGGCGACAGTTTTTACCTGACTGCTGCCAATCAAGCCAATGTAAATTTTACCATCAGTATCTGCGATTTTACACCTACTCAGTTAAGTGGTTTCCGCATCCGCTTTGTCTACGATGATGGTTTGCGGGATTACGGCTCATTTGCCTGGAACTGGGGCTTTTCTATTGGAGAGCCAAGTATCACCTCTGCTACCCCTGCTGCCAATGATGTTGCCGTGGTTGATCAGACCCCACTGGGCAATCGGCCCATTCTTGAAGCGGCGACTTCCTATGATGTGGAAGTAAGTGTGCAGAATTTTGGCAGCGCAAGTTTGTCCAATGTAGATGTTTTTTACCGCCTGAATGGTGGAACCGCGGTCGGACCAGTAAGCATTCCCAGTTTGAGTCAATGCCAGACAGCAACGGTAACTTTCACCGGTGCAAATGCGCTCAATGAAGCCGCTTCCAGTCCTTTGTTTGAAGCCTATACAAATCTGACAGGAGATGTGAATACCGCCAATGACACCTCTTTTGGAACAGTATTTATCCAAAGCCCGGTGTCGACTTTCCCTTATTTCGAAGACATGAGTGGACTGACCGATTGGATTGTCTCCGAGTTTTTTGAAGATGTTGGAACCGAATGGGGACGGGAATATTTATTTCGATGGACCATTGTGGATGGAACCAATTTTGCCGGAATTGTGGATCCAAATGGCGTAGTAGATGGCCCTTCTGCTACTGCACCTTATTTTGTAACTGAGGCAAGTACGGCATATCTGCTTTCCCCCATGTTTGATTTTTCTGGTCTGACCAATCCGCAATTGGTTTTTCAGATGACCCACCGCAGTGGAACCATGGTTGAAGATGATGCCCTACAGGTGAGAGTATCAACCGACGGCGGAGAAAGCTATCAGCCCGCTTCATACAGCAGTAGCTTTAGCCAAACCCCATCCCTTTCTACGCTTGCGCCCAATACCACGGCTTATAATCCTGCCAGTTCTGATGAATGGCGGCATGTGATTGTGGATCTTTCAGCATTTGCAGGCAATAGCAGTGTTGTGGTTGCTTTTGAAGGTACTTCTGATGCCGGAAATTATCTCCACATCGATAATTTTATGATTGTGGATGCAGTGAACGCGAGCCGAACCACGATCACAGGTGGTGGGCCAGTGAGCCTGGACGATCTGACCATTGATTTCAACACCATTGGCAGTGCCAATGGTATATTGAACCTGGTCCGCATCAATGGTGATCCACCATATCAGGGCAGTGGATCGATTCTGACGCCAACCACCACTGAGCTGGCTGCCAGCGGAAGTGTGCTGCCGCTGGATTTGGTACCACCCGATGGGCATTATATCGTCGCATACACTGGTGAGGACTACAATGCAAGCATTGATTACGATGTCTCCCTGGATCTGACTTCCTATGGCTTACTGCAACCCATCGAAAGTTATTTGGTTCGCAGGGAAGATGCCTGGGGAAGTTGGACCGCTGGTAATACCAGCCTTGTGGGCAGTGAACTCCAGCGCACAGGCCTCAGCAGCTTTTCTGAGTATACGGTCGGTGGACCATTTCCTACTTTTCTGCCGGTGGACTTGCTGCGTTTTGAAGGCAGCCAGATGGGCCGGACCAATGTGATCAAATGGACCACCGAAACCGAAACCGGTAATCTGGGATTTGAATTGGAAAAAATGAACCCTTCCGGAGCATTTATGTCAATTGGATTTGTGCCTTCTGAGAAACAAAACAGCAATCAGGCAACAGATTATCAGTTTGTTGATTATCAGCCGTTTAGTGGGCAGAATGTCTATCGGTTGGTCCAAAAAGATATCGACGGACGACTCAACTTTTCCGAACATCTTGAGGTAAACTTTACACCAGACGGTTCACTCTTCCTCTATCCAAATCCTGCAAAAGACCAGATTTTTGTGGATATTCAGCAAAATACTGGCCGTGCGAGCCTATCTATGTGGGATGTGCAGGGACGATTGGTGTGGGAAAAACAGTGGACGATTGAGAGCAGCGGGACGATTGCATTCCCCATCGACATTCAGGCCGGCATGTACAGCTATCGTCTGCAGACAGGTCAGGAAACCCTCAGTGGCCGACTGATTGTGAAATAAAAATTTATGAACAGGTCTGACTGTAGGACTTGTGAAAAAGGGCGCCGTCTGCTTTGCAGGCGGCGTATTTGTTATAATGGTTTTTCTAGCCAGATACGATATTCCCCTAAAGTCGATTCAGGATCCACTTTGATGATGGAAAACCCATTGCCAATGGCAAATTGGAGCATGGCTTTGAGACGGTTTCGGGTCTTAAACCGAATGCTTCGGTAACCCTGTTCCCTCGCCCAAGCCTCCATCTGATCTGCCAATTTCTTCGCCAGACCTTTGCGCCGATGCTCAGGATGGACACCACCAATCCAACTGTAAAAAGAACCATCCTGATCACGATCATATCCCAATTTACAGCCTATTAACTGACCTTCATGTACCACCCCCAACAGAAGATGTGGGACACTGATCAAGCGTTTTTCATACACCTCTTTTGGATATGGTCGGGTAAATTCCGGTAGCTGCTGGGTGAGAGAAACGACCTGGTCAATCTGGTCCAATGAAAGGATGACAAACGTTGTATTGCCCATATGCTGACGATCACCAATTGTGGTGCACATGGGTTTTTATATTCGCCTCATATAGCTGCGCAATCAGATTCATCTCAGTTTCAGAAAGTGGAGACTGCCCCGAAACGGCACAGTTGGAGACAAGTTGTTCGGGCCGTGAAGCCCCCGGGATGATACAACTGACTGCCTTTTGTTGCAGTATCCACTGCAAAGCCAATTGAACCAATGAATGGTCTGGGAAAAGGTTTTTAAGCTTTTCTACAGCTTGCAGACCGGTTTCGTACGGAATACCTGCAAAGGTCTCGCCTTTGTCGAAATGCTCACCATTGCGGTTGAAAAAGCGATGATCTCCTTTTTCAAAACGGCTTGCAAGGCTGAATTTTCCCGTCAGAAGACCGCTGGCCAGCGGGACCCGAACAATTACGCCAACATCTTTTGCTAGTGCTTGCTGGAAAAAGAGCTCATGCGGCCGCTGACGGAACATATTGTAAATGATCTGTACACTGACCACATTGTCATATTCGATGGCTTTTAAAGCTTCTTCGACTTTCTCAACGCTCACGCCCAGATGGAGAATTTTTCCTTCTTCTTTCAACTTCTCAAACTCCGCAAAGATCTCCGGCCGATAATAGACCTGGGTGGGCGGGCAATGCAGCTGAATGATGTCAATGCAATCGAGTTGAAGACGTTGCAGGGAATCTTCTACGTATTGGCGTAGTGCTTTTGGGGTGTAGCCTTCATCCACATGAGGATTGATGTATCGTCCGCACTTTGTCGCAATATAGATGCGCTTTCCGCTGTTTCTGATCGCTTTTCCGACCGCTTTTTCACTCTCACCCCCACTGTAGACATCGGCAGTATCAATGAAGTTTACCCCTTGGTCAAAGGCTTCTTCCAGAATGTTTCCGGCCAATTGATGGTCAAAATCCGCCCCCCATTTTCCACCTACCTGCCAGGTCCCAAGTGAGATTTCGGAAATCTCAAATCCGGTTTTGCCCAATCGTCTGTATTCCATGTGAGATGAATTTGTCTTGCTAAGTTGAAGTCAGAATTGCGAAGAAAGCAATTGTCCGCATCAATCATCGACAGCTTGAGAGGCAGAATTTGCTAAATCTCCTTCGATTGAGGAAAACCAGTTCAAGACCCTGGGCCAGATTTCTTTTAGGGCAGTTTGGGAATGAAGAATGCGGCTGTGATCAAAGTCCTCGCTAAATCCGTTTTCTATCGCGCCATACACGCCCTGGTTGAGTGGATTTTCAAACGCCTGCCAAAAGGCAATGCATCCATCCGGAGGGGCGATAAAACGATCACCTTTTGCATAGACCGATAAAACCGGCACTCTCATCTGCGGCATCATTTCCCGAAAATCCTCCCCCGTTTCACTGAGAAATTGTCCGCTGATATTCCAGTTAAACCATTGTCTCATAGTGTGATAGTGTTCGTCATGCGGGCGGCCTCCCATTTTACCGGGTGTGATGCCAATCAGCTTGCTCAGGTATTTCCCTCCCAGGATTTTTAGGTAGTTCCAGCTGGAGGTAGCGGCGCCAAATGCCTGACAGCCAAAAACGGCAATGCGCTTGACTGATTCCTGAGCGTGAGGATATATCATCAAATACAGACAGAGGATAATCCCGCCACCACTATGGGTGAGAGCGTATACATCATTCACTTTTTGGGTATCCTTTAAATAGGAAAAAACCAGTGGGAGATCCAGACGGGCAATCTCTTCGAAATGGAAAGGATCAGGACTCTTTGAACTGGCACCATGTTCGCGCCATTCCAAAATCCAACTGGTATATCCATGTTCTGCCATCCAGGTAGCAATTCCCATGCAGATCTTTCGATCAGAGAAGGTACCATGGGTCATAAAAATGTGTTGCCCTTCTGTTAATTGCCTGGGAGAAATTTGCCAAAGTGCCAGGTGAGATTGTTCTCCGTAGGCAATTTTGTGAAGCGTTTCTGTATAAGAGGCAGGCACTGATTCTGAAGGATATTTATTTGGCGATCAATTCACGTACACATTCCATAGGATGGGTTTCCTTGCCCGCGTTCATTTTATCCTTGATATTTACCTTGGTTTCCTCATCAATATCGCCTATGTACTTGTTGAGGAAAGGGAAAAAGACCGCTGAAAATTCACAAATGCTACTGTCTGGATAGAGGCTATATTCCTCTAGTATGGTTTTGACTGAGCCATTCAATACCTTGACCATACCACTTTGCATCTGTACCAGACCGGCTTTTTGTATTTCAGTCAGATCAGGATTTTCCCTGATAAAGGCTGCAACGATATCATTGAGACTTTCAACCAAATGGAGGCTACAGGCAAATAGCTGCAATACTTCCCGCCCATAATTGAGCTTTTCATCTTCCACTTTCGCCTGAGAAAGATAGCGGTTCATCAATTGACTCCAGGCCTGCTGGGTTTTTAGACCCAGGCTGAGCTCTTCTGAGATGCTGAGTGTTTCTTCTGGATCAAGGATTGCTTTTTGAGAAATTTTTTGGAGAATCTTATAAGATGGCTCACCATAGACCGGCAGGGAAATATGCTCCAACTCCAGCATTGCATTCAATTTTTCAAGAGTAGTGCTGAGGTCATCATATGTCCATTCTGTCTTGAGATTGGGAATCCCTTCCTTGTAGAAATATTTTAGTTTTTTATTCTGTCCGAATGAAGTGCTGACAAAACAAACAATGCAGAGGCTTGTGAGTATGTGTTTCATGAGCGTAAGATTCATTTTTCAAAAGTAGGCTTACGAAAGATGTACCGCAAGCTGTTTTCGTACCCCAATAGGAAGACTGCCAGGGAATAAAGTATCCTGAAAAGTAAATATATATGTTGTCAATGATTGGATAAGAAAATTCAATAAAAACTATCGAAAATTTGACTGTATTTTAGCCTAAAATCGATCTCATCAATGGACGAAAAAAACCTAACCACAGCAAACGGAAACGGCCATTCTCATATGAATGGTGATCCTGCCATGTGCCCCTTCCTCAATGGCTCTCTGAACCATAGCGCCGGTGGAGGTACTTCCAACCGCGACTGGTGGCCCAATATGCTCAAGCTGAACATCCTGCGCCAGCATTCCAACCTGTCCAATCCCATGGACCCTGATTTTGACTATAAATCAGCATTCACCAGCCTGGATCTGGACGCTGTCAAACAAGATCTGCATGAACTGATGACCGATTCAAAGGATTGGTGGCCAGCCGATTACGGTCATTACGGTCCATTCTTCATCCGGATGACCTGGCATGCAGCTGGTACCTATCGTATCGCTGATGGTCGTGGAGGTGGTGGGACTGGTTCGCAGCGCTTTGCGCCGCTCAACAGCTGGCCTGATAACACCAACCTGGAC
>JBCBZF010000627.1:0-4396 GCA_039815525.1 Bacteroidota bacterium
CGCCGCTTTGCCAATCGGCAACGTGTAATCATCCAAGTCAGGCACATCAGTACATGAATCTGGCCATCATCCGGGCCATGCAGGGGAATTTGGATGAATCCCTCTCCCTCTTTCAGAAAGATTTATCGATTCGGACCATTGCTTATGGGGAAAACCATCCCTTGATTTCGCAAAGCTATCAAAACATTGGGCTCCTGCATACCATGCGGAATGAGGCAGCTGAAGCCACCAAAGCGTATCGGAGTTCCCTACGTATCAGTGAAGCGTATTTTGGGAAGAATCATCCCATCCATGCCCGTACACAAGCCAATATTGCGCTCCAACTCCAACAGCAGCAATTATGGGATGAAGCCATTAAAAACCATCGTGCTGCACTCATTTCCCTCAATGCCCACGATGGGCAGCATTTTTTACCCCCAGAACATATTTCGGATGCACCGGTGGCCCTCAAAATTCTCACGGAAGGTGGCCGGATCCTGGAAGCCAAAGCACAACAAAGCCAAGGACAGGCAGATTGGCAACAGGCCTTAGAAACCTATCAGTACGCGGCGAAACTCACCGACTATATGAGGCGTGGCTATACCAGTGATGGTTCCCGGCTCAATGCCCAAAAAGACGCTTTTCCGATTTATGAAGGAGGGCTCAGGGTCTGTCAACAGTTGGGGCTGTCCAGAGACGCCTTTTCCTTCGCAGAAAAAGCCAATGCACTCATTCTGTTAGAGCAATACCGGCAAGAAGCGGCCTTACAACAAGCGGGTTTACCCGAAGCAGACATTCAACTTCTTAAGCAGCTACGACAAGCCTTACGCAAGCAAAAAGGCTTGGCCAATACTGAGGCGGATTCCATGAAAAGGCAGTCCTTGCTTCGCCAAGCAACCGTCTTAAAGCGTCGCAATGATTCTCTGATGAAGGCCATTGAAATGTACTATCCCGGCCTGTTGACGCCCAAACACGCCAGACAACTTGTCTCTGCTCAGGAAGTACAAGGTCAAATCCTGGAAGAGGATCAAGCGATGCTTCAATTTGTCCCAGGCGATTCTGCCGTTTATGCCATTGTCATTTCTGCTGATTCGATCCGCTTGTTTGATTTGGGGCATATGCCAAAGCTAACATCACATATCACCCAACTTCGCCAAGCTTTGTACGGCTATTTCATCCTAGCAGAACGTACTGACTCCCTGTTTCAAGCCGGGCTGGCGCAATACGGTCAACATGCTTATCATCTGTATCAGCAATTGATCTCTCCCCTTGAAAGCTCCCTGCCGCCAAAACTCATCATCATCCCGCAGGGAATATTGGGTTATCTTCCCTTTGAGGCACTATTGTACAACAAACCGAGCGGAACAGACAGTCTTCGCAGCTGGGCATTTTTCTTAAAAAAACATCAAATCCAGTACGCGTTTTCGGCATCTATGCTCAAAGAAATGCGTACTTCAGGACAAAATCATGCTTCCAGCGGCTTACTAGCAGTGGCGCCGGAGTTTTCTCCTTTCAGGCAAAATCTTCCCACCCAACATCCAGATGATATCATACGAGGCCGCCTTTCTCCCCTCCCCTATTCAAAGAAGGAAGTCTCAAAGATTCTGGACATCTGGGAAGGGCGTGGATTGTTGGGTGAGGCGGCAACCAAGGCGGCCTTTCTGACAGCTGCAAGTCAATACGCAATCCTCCATATTGCTACCCATGGACAGGCCGGGCAAAAAGCAACGAATAGCTTTCTTGCTTTCAGCGGAGCGGAAGATAGCATCCCTGATTCCTTTTTATACTTCGATGAATTATATGGCTTGAAACTCTCATCCGAAATGGTGGTTCTCAGTGCTTGTGAAACCGGGATTGGCGAACTGTATCGGGGAGAAGGGATGGCCAGTCTTGCGCGAGGCTTTTCCTTTGCAGGAGCCAAAAGCATTGTTACCAGTTTATGGAGTGTCAATGACGCCCAAACGGCTGGTTTCATGGGCCGCTTTTATGAAGGTCTTCAGGAAGGTCTGAGCAAAGATGCCGCCCTGAGAAGGGCCAAACTGGATGTACTCGCCACCGGCGACGATTATGCCATTCACCCCTTCTTCTGGTCTCCTTTCGTCATTACCGGAGACACACGGCCGATTCAACATGAACCATTTCCCTGGTGGTGGGCCGGCTTAATGGTCTTGGGCGTTCTGGCAGTCATGCTCTTTTACAAGCTTGGATTCCCTGGCAAGAGGCCGTAATTTTCCGGCTATGCACCCCATTTGGCAGAAAGACATCATGTACCTCAAACGGGTTGGTCCCAAACGGGCCGAGGTATTGGCCAGCGAAGCGGGTATCCGAACTTACGGAGATTTGCTGATGTACTTTCCGCGGAAATATGTTGATCGCAGTAAGGTATCCAAAATCAGTGAGGTGCAGGAAGGGCAGCATGTCAGCCTGGTGGGCCGCTTGATCAACCTCAATCTGGTGCGTGGTAAAAAAGGGCGCAATCGCCTCAGTGGAACCTTCAAAGATGATTCCGGCACGCTTGAACTCACCTGGTTCCAGGGAGTCAAATGGATTCAAAGCAGTCTAAAAATCGGGGAAGAGTTGGCACTTTTTGGACGCATCAGTATGTATGGTGGCAGCCCGCAAATGACCCACCCGGAGGTAGATCATTTGAAAAATGAAGACGGGGTCCGCCACGCAGGCAACATTGTCCCCTTTTATCCTTCATCGGAAAAACTCTCAAGAATGGGCCTGGACTCCCGTGGATTTCGAGGACTCATGCATCAATTGTTGGAGGAAGCTGGCAATATGATACCAGAGACCATCGATCCGGTCCTTTGTCAACAAATGCAAATCCGCCCCCGCCAGGAAGCCATCCAAAACATCCACTTCCCGGCCTCCTACCCTGCCCTCCAATCTGCTCGTCAGCGGCTGATTTTTGAAGAATTCTTTTTCTTCCAACTTCTGCTGGCCCGCCGCAGAGACTCCGCCCGTTTGCAGCATCAGGCACCACCTTTTACTCAGATTGGCAGCTATTTCAATACATTTTTTGACCAGCATATGCCTTTCGAACTGACGGGTGCCCAGAAGAGAGTATTGAAGGAAATACGACGAGACCTCGCCCGACCGGTGCAGATGAACCGTCTCGTACAAGGTGATGTGGGAAGCGGCAAAACCATGGTAGCTTTTATGACCATGCTCATGGCCAAAGACAATGGCTTCCAATCCGCTATCATGGCCCCAACCGCCATTCTGGCGGAACAGCATTACCAGAAAATCACGGCCATGGCGGAGAAGATTGGGCTGACCACGGATATCCTGGTGGGAGGGCAAAAGAAGAAAGAACGAAGCCAGATTTTGGAACGGATTGCCTCTGGCGAAACGGATATCACCATTGGCACCCATGCCCTGATTGAAGACACGGTACAGTTTCAAAAGCTAGGGCTGGTGGTGGTAGACGAGCAACACAAGTTTGGCGTCATGCAACGCATGAAACTGTGGCGGAAGGCCAATCCTTTCCCCCACAATATGGTCATGACCGCCACGCCGATTCCCCGGACCCTGGCCATGACCGTCTACGGAGACATAGAAGTGTCGGTAATTGATGAGCTGCCACCTGGCCGGCAACCGATCCAGACCCTCGTCAAAGGCGAGTCGAAACGACTGGAAGTATTGGGCTTCATCAAACAACAGTTGGAGGCAGGCAAACAAGCCTATGTGGTCTATCCGCTGGTGGAGGAATCTGAAAAGCTGGACCTGATTGCGGCGGTCAAAGGCCATGAACTACTGGAACGATATTTCACCGATTTTCGGGTCGGGATCGTTCATGGCAAAATGCACCCTGAAGACAAGGAGCTGGAAATGCAGCAGTTTGTTAAAAACAAAAGCCAATTACTGGTTTCGACCACCGTGATTGAGGTTGGCGTAGATGTGCCCAATGCAACGGTCATGCTCATCGAGCATGCCGAGCGTTTTGGCCTTTCGCAGCTCCATCAGTTGCGGGGACGGGTAGGCCGCGGCGGCGGTGCCTCTTACTGTATCCTGATGGCCGGAAAAAAGCTCTCTGCCGATGGCAAGACACGCCTGAAAGCCATGAAAGAAAGCACTGATGGTTTTCGGATTTCGGAAATTGACCTGGAATTGCGTGGCCCCGGCGATTTTTTAGGTACCCGCCAAAGTGGGTTACCGGAATTTCAATTGGCCAATATCATCGAAGACCAGGAAATACTCAAAGTGGCTCGTCAGCACGCGTTTCACCTGCAGGAGAGTGATCCCAGCTTTGCTGCATATCCGATTTTACTCCAGGCACTTAAACGCTATCTGCACAAACATGCTCAACTGGCGGTGGTGGCGTAGAGGGGTCAGGTGAGAGTAAAGTTGTTAAGAGATGTTCGAAAAACTATGGCAAAGAAGAATAAGTGCATCTACTTAGTAACATGAA
>JBCBZF010000287.1:0-7088 GCA_039815525.1 Bacteroidota bacterium
CTTCTTTGCCACAAAATTTTGTCTTCACAGGACAAGATTTGGGCGGCGATGATTTGCTGGACAGCGACGCAGATACTTTGACGGGACGAACGGATGTTTTTGAGGTTTTCATCTTCGATTTGGATGATTTGAGCTTTGATGCGGGTGTTTATGCGAAGTGTGATAATGTGACTTCGGGTGGCCAGTACCACCAATCAAAAAAGTGGCATTGGAACGCCAGATGATTTGGTTCGTGCGACGGTTGAACAGGATCGATTTGTACTGGTGGAATGGCAGGAAATCGATCTGGAAGATTTGGATGCAGTCTTTTTAGAGAAAAGCTTTGACAATGGTAATACATGGGGCACCATTGCAACGCTTGCACCTAGCGCCACTTCTTTCCTGGATACAGCGGTGAATGTGCAGGAAGCCTTTTATACTTATCGCCTCAATGTGCGTGATAGCTGCGGCTTTACTTCTGATTACACCAATGTTGGCACCAGTATTTTACTGAACATTGACTCGGCTGGATTAGGTGGCTATCGATTGTTCTGGACGCCTTATCAGGCGTGGGCACGTGGGGTTGATTTTTACTCCATCGAGCTCTTCAATGAACAAAGCAACAGTTGGGTGGAGCGAGGTGTGGTCGCAGGTGATGTGCTGGAGTTTACTGATCTGGATGTTTTCCTTGATCAGGGTGAATTCTGTTACCGGGTTCTGGCTTACGAACGCGGTGGCAATCTGGCCGTCAGTGTGTCCAATCAGGTCTGTGTACCAGTGCAGCCCAAACTTTATGCGCCTTCGGCTTTCTCTCCGAACCTTGACAATGTCAATGATGAGTTTTTGCTCAAAGGCATCTTTGTGCGTGAGTTCAATCTGCAAATTTTCAATCGCTGGGGGCTCAAGCTGTTCGAAAGCAACAACATCAATGAAGGCTGGGATGGCCGGCATGATGGAGCAGGCGTGCCGGAAGGGGTTTATGTCTTCACTGCAACTGGTATGTACAACACAGGGCAGCCTTTTGTCCTGAAAGGAACGATCACACTGATTCGATAGCCGGGCAAGCGGATGAATCGTGTTTGGGGATTCTTATGAGGGGCGTTGTACAAAACGCCCCTCATCAATGTGCAAGACCGCATTTGCATGCCCCAGCGCCTGTCCAAGCCCTTTTCGCCCCTTTTCTGTATCTTTCCCTTTCATGGCGCAGAAAACCTTTATTCACCATAGTTGTCCGGAGTGTGGAAGCAACCTGAAATATGGAGCTGGTCGGCGTAAATTGGTCTGCACCAATTGTTCTTACAGTCGGAATCTCCAGCAAAACAGCACCCAGGTTGCCAAGCGGAATCTGAGTGATGGGGTCAAACTGGAAGGCTTTGAAAAAGGCTTGTACAAAACTTTCCAGGAGGTTCACTGCAAAAGCTGTGGAACCTACTTTGCGGCCGAAAATCACACTGTCATCAATCAATGCCCTTATTGTGGGGGAACAGAATTTGAAAACAGTACCCGCCAGCAGGAAGTTTTTCAACCCTATAACATCATTCCCTTCACCATTCCCCGTAAATTTGTTGAGAAAAAACTACGCCGTTTCCTGAGTACAAGCTTGTTTGGTGGCAATCCATTCCTGCCCAGTGGGATTGGCGCGGTGACCAAACCGGATCGCCTCAAAGGCGTGTACATCCCGGCTTTCATGATGGATGCCTTTGTGCGGACCACCTGGAAAGCGGAGCTGGCGATGACCTACATGGAGCAGAGAGGCAAAAAGCAGGTAAAAAAAACCATTTGGGAGCCAACGGCAGGATATTTTGAACACTTTTACAGTGACCTCTTCTTCCCCATTTCTCACGGAGGAGACCAGGGCTGGATTGAGCAGATTCCGTGGAATACCCGGGAATTGGTAGCGTTTGATTCTCGCTATATGGGAGATTGGTGGGTAGAACTGTATCAAAATAACGAGATGGATGCCTTTGTGATGGCCGATCTTTACACTGATGCAGATGCAGAAGGCAAGGCGATGGGGCGCATGCCGGATGGTGAAGGCATGCGAAAATATGAGCTCAACTCAGAAAAAATGAGTTTGACCTTTAAGCATGTGTTGGTGCCGCTCTGGGCCACCAGTTTTGAATACAAAGGCGAGATTTTTCAATACTTCATCAATGGGCAAACCGGCAAAATGGTGGGTGAAAAACCTTTGTCCAATACGAAAATCTACATTCTGGTTGCTGCAATTATTCTTCTACTGAGTAGTTTGATTCTTTTGTCTACCTGATCCATGTCAAAATTGATGTTGTCAAAAAGAGATGCGCGTCGATTGACGCTTCTGCATCAGGGCCTGCTGCGCAAGGCTACGTTTGGACGTGGCTTAGCCGCGGCACAAAAGGCCATCGAACGGCTAAGTTATGTTCAGATTGATACAATTTCTGTGATCGAACGGGCGCATCATCATGTCTTGTACAGCCGGGTGGAGAATTATGAACCATCCATGTTGGATCGCCTGCTGAGTCAGGATAAAGGCGTTTTTGAGTATTGGAGCCACGCAGCTGCTTACCTGCCGATGCGGGATTATCGTTTTTCACTGGCTCGAAAACGAGCCTTGCAAAGCGGTGAACGGCATTGGTATAAACGTGATCCAAAGCTGATGAAATTTGTACTGGATCGCATCAAAGCCGAAGGACCGCTCCAATCCAAAGACTTTGCCAAGCCACCTGATTTTGACAGCAGCGGCATGTGGAACTGGAAACCTGCCAAAGTCGCGCTTGAACAGCTTTTCATGGAAGGCAAGTTGATGATCGCTGAACGGAAAGGTTTTCAGAAAGTCTTTGATATTCCAGAACGGGTTTTGCCATCAGATGTAGATACAGCTTATCCTTCCGAAGCTGAATTTGCCCGCTATCTGATCCGGCGAGGCCTGGAGGCCCATGGATTTCTCAGTCAAAAAGAAATTGGCTATCTCCGCAAAGGATACATGCTCACGCAATTGTCCCAAAGCCTTCAATTGATGCTGGCAGAAGGGGAATTGGTGGAAATTGAGGTAGAAGGTCTGGCAAAAGAGAAATATGTTGCCTTTCCTGATTTGCTAAACAAACTGCCGCTCAAACTGGGCCGCAAACAGCTACATTTGCTTTCTCCCTTTGACAACCTGGTGATTCAACGCAAGCGACTTGAGCATCTGTTTGATTATTCCTATCAGATCGAATGTTATGTGCCGGCTCCAAAGCGGCAATATGGCTACTTTTCGCTTCCCATTCTGTGGGGAGATGAGATGGTGGGGCGAATGGATCCCAAAGTCGATCGCAAGACCCGGACATTTATGGTCAAAAGTTTCTGGTTGGAGCCAAAGACAAAGCCTGATCAATGGCTGCCTGCCTTTGCAGAGAAGTTGAAGGCATTTGCCGCCTGGAATGGCTGTGAGGAAATTGTGGTGGAAAGTGCACAGACCGAAGGGCTTAAAAGAGGGTTGGTGGAATTGGTGTAGTTGGCTGTGATCAGTATGACGGCCTGCTGGCTTGAAGTAATTGTTTTTCATCCGAAAAACTGTAGTATCTTTCCGGAGCTACTAATGCTTTTCCTACACTACTATGGACAATCGGACCGAACGCTCACAATTCGAAAACCTTCCGGAGGAACAACTTCCAGTTGCCAAACACAAGCGCCACAATTGGACACATTTTGCAGGTTTGTATGCCGCTGAACACGTAGCAGCTACAGAGTTTGTCATCGGTGCAACTTTCGTGGCTTTGGGCGCAAAGACCATGGACATTGTATTGGGGTTGCTGATTGGCAATATCCTGGCAGTACTGAGTTGGACTTTGATCACCTCTCCGATTGCAGTTGAGACGCGCCTGAGTCTTTACACTTACCTCAACAAGATTGCAGGCAATTCAATGTCTCGTCTGTACAATTGGGCAAATGTGATCATCTTCACCGTGATTTCTGCTGCCATGGTGACGGTCTCTGCCACAGCTGTCCGTTTTGCCTTTGACATACCCGCTCAGCTCGATTGGTACCCAACAAATGTGTGGTTTGTGCTGATCGTCTTAGTGGTGGGACTGGTTGTGGTTTCGGTGGCCATTTACGGATTCCAGGCGGTTTCAGACTTCTCGGGTATTTGTGCGCCCTGGTTATTTGTCATGTTTGCCAGTGGTGCGCTTGCATTGTTGCCGGCTTTGTCTTTGGACGTACTGGGCAAAACCCTACCGGATGGATGGGTGGATTTTGTTCAGATTGGGAATCAATCCATCTGGACCGGACTCAATAGTAAGGGAGAGCCTGGCATTGGGATCTGGGAAGTGATCGGCTTTGCCTGGGCTGCCAATACCATTACGCATTTTGGGTTGATTGACATGGCTCTGCTGCGATTTGCCAGGAAAAAGGTGTACGGTCTGGCGACCAGTACCGGAATGCTTTTCGGACACTACATTGCCTGGATTGCCGCTGGGATTATGGGAGCCGGTGCTGCAGTCATTCTGGGGAAAAGCATTGCGGAGTTGGACCCCGGAGACGTTGCCTTTTATGCTTTGGGCTGGTCTGGCTTTGTGATTGTGATTGTTGCTGGTTGGACCACTGCTATCACCAATCTTTACCGGGCCGGTCTTGCCGCCCAAGCCATTTTCTCTACCCAGTCCCGCCGCAAAACCACCCTAATCGTGGGAATTGCCATGGTCTTCATTGGGTGTTTCCCCTTTGTCTTTTCGCAGATTCTGCCGCTCCTGACCTATGCCGGATTACTGGTCGTACCAGTGGGCGCCATCGTTTTTGCCGAACATCAGTTGTTTCCCCGGATTGGCTACACCAGATACTGGTCCAAATATCAGAATTATGCAAAAAGCCTGCCTGCGATTGCTTCATGGGGCATCGGGCTGGTGTTTGGCTTTGGCTTAAATCTCCTGGATGTCATGTCATTTTATTATCTCTTCATTCCAACCTGGTTGTTGACAATTGTGGTATACACCTTGCTGGCAAAGCAGTATGGTGCCGCGAAAAGCTATCCTGAAGCAGAAGCCAAAGAACAAGCCTATGATGAAGCGGTCGAAGAATATCAGCAGAACCTGGCGCTGCAGGAACCAAAAACAGTAACAGATACATCCATTTTTTCAAAGATTCTGAAAGGCGTCGCTTATGCCGCGCTGGCCATTACCTTGGCTTTTGCCATCAAGGTATTCATGGGCAGTTCTGATGAGACGGCTTATGTTGCCAATCGCGAATCCTTCTATTTTTATGGCATCATTTGCACATTGATCTACTTTATCACTGCTTATTGGGCGATGCAAAGAGGTAAAGCAACATCCGCCTAGTATTTTCTCCTCACTCATTGAACCCTCACATCAATCAATACCATGGATCAAATCCAATTGAGCCAGAAAGCACTGCCACGCATTTCAGAACAGATTCCTTGCCCGAACTATGATCGGACGAGTCTGACATCCGGCATCATCCACATCGGGGTTGGCGGATTTCATCGTGCGCATCAGGCTTTTTATCTTCATCAGCTCTTGAAAAAAAACAATGATCTCGACTGGGGGATTCTGGGTGTTGGCCTGCGGAAGGGAGATCGGAAGATGTTTGAGATCCTCAACAGACAAGACTTTCTCTATACATTGATTCAGCAGCATCCTGACGGAACAATGGAGAGTGAAGTAATGGGAGCCATGACGGGCATGTTACTGGCTGAAAATGCGACAGAATCGATCATTGACCGATTGGCTCACCCTGAGACAAAAATCGTTTCGCTTACCATTACGGAGGGAGGCTACAATATTCATCCTCATACCGGCGCGTTCAACTTTGAGGATGCTGATATTCAGCATGAGCTCCAACATCCATATCAACCCAGGACCATTTTTGGATTTCTGACTGCGGGCCTACGGAAGCGACAAATGGCAGGTCTGCCCGCCTTCACCGTTTTATCCTGTGATAATATCCAGCACAATGGCGATGTGGCCCGCAAGATGCTGCTGGCTTTTGTGCAGCGACAAGATCCAGATCTGGCAGGATGGATTGAAGAAGCAGTTTGTTTTCCCAACTCCATGGTGGACCGGATCACGCCTGTCACCACCGAGGCAGATGTCGCATATTTACAGGACACGCATGCCTTGACAGATGAATGGCCCGTAATCTGTGAACCCTTCATTCAGTGGGTGGTGGAAGATCGTTTTTCCAATGGGCGTCCGGCACTTGAAGAAGTCGGGGTTCAATTTGTTCCCGATGTGACACCTTATGAGAAGATGAAAATCCGTTTGCTGAATGCTGGACATTCAGTTTTGGGGATTCCTGGTGCGATCCATGGCCACGCCAGCATCAATGCCTGTATGGATGATCCTGTTTTTGCGCGGTTTATGCGAAAATTCATGGACGAGGAGGCAACGCCTGTCTTAGACCCAATCGAGGGAATTGATCTCACAGCATACAAGGATAGTCTTGAAGCACGTTTTGCCAATCCCAACATCAAAGATCACGTGAGTCGGATCTGTTCAGAAAGTTCTGCCAAACTGCCCAAATTTTTGTTACCTACTCTGCAGGAAAATCTTGCCGAGGGTGGGAGCATTCAATATGCGAGCTTTATCCTGGCCGCCTGGTGCTACTACAGCGATCAGGAGATGGATGAACAGCAGCGTCCGCTCGAGATCATCGATGCGCAAAAGCAAGCTTTGCACGATGCCGCCCGCCATACCTCAGAGGACCCTCTGCGCTTTTTACGGCTAGCGGAAATTTTTGGATCTTTGCATGAGAACGATCGATTTACCAGGACGTATACTGACATGGTCCAAGCCATCTACGCCAGCCAGGATATCCGTAAATTAATGGCTGAGATGGTGTAGGGCGGTGAAATGCTCTCCTGAGAATACTTATTATTGGCAACCATGATTGACTTGAAGCTTCAACATTGCTGAAAATGGAGCAAAACCCCTTTTATTCAAAATTCCAGAAGAAAACCGAAGCAGAGCTGAGGAGTATGCTGGATGAACCCGATTCCTATCAGGCTGCAGCCGTGCTGGCCGCTGCAGGTATACTGGAAGAAAGGAAGCTGGTGCTCAGTGAAACGCAACAAAAAACCCTCCTTCGGCTCGAACGATTAGCCGAAAGAAAGGCTGCTGCTCAGCCAGATGACTTAC
>JBCBZF010000547.1:0-4929 GCA_039815525.1 Bacteroidota bacterium
CGTTATCCTTCAGTATTTATTCAAAATAGTTCATTTATGAAATATAGTACAAGTAAATGCTGTAAATATGAATGATTGTGAATAATTATTGAAAAATAATTTACCAAGCGGATGTTCTGCTTAGATATATTGCGGTAAGCTGTTTATCAGACAAAAACCGATTAAAATGGAAACCTACACTTTCATGATCGATGGCAAAGCCATCGGATCACAGGAAACTTTTGCCGTACACAATCCTGCCACTGGAGAACTTTTGGGACATGCACCGATCTCCAGCCCGGCAGACGTAGAAGCGGCAGTCGCCGCAGCAAGATCGGCTCAGCCCGCCTGGGCTGCCAAATCCGATGATGAACGCAAGGCTATTCTGATGCAGGTTGCTGAGGTATTGACCAACAATACCCCCTATCTGGCAGAATGGATCACCAAAGAGCAAGGCAAGCCGATGGCTGGCCCCGGATCAATGTTTGAAATGCAGGCTTGTGTGGGGTGGACCCAGGTGCCGGCTTCTCTGGATTTGCCGGTTGAGGTGGTTTTTGAAGACGAGACCCGCCGGGACGAACTACATCGAAAACCAATTGGTGTGGTCGGTGCCATCGCGCCCTGGAACTGGCCCCTGATGATTGCGATCTGGCAAGTGATTCCTTCTTTGCGTGCCGGCAATACCGTGGTGTTGAAGCCTTCAGAATACACCACCATTGGTACGCTGGAAATGGTACGTTTGATGAATACTGTCTTACCGGCTGGCGTTCTGAACACCGTTTCCGGCGATGGTCGGGTGGGAGCGGCTCTGGTGGAAAACAAAGACGTGGACAAAATTATGTTTACTGGCTCCGCCAGCACGGCCCGCAAAATCATTGCATCTTCTGGCGGTAATATGGCCCGTCTCACCCTGGAGTGCGGTGGAAATGACCCGGCAATCGTTCTGCCCGGAACGGACGTCGCATCTAAAGCTGGTGATTTGTTTTGGGGCGCATTCATCAATATGGGCCAGACCTGTGCCTGTGCCAAGCGTCTGTATGTGCATGAAAATGACTATGCAGATGTGGTGCAGACGCTTGACAATATGGCTGGCCAAATGCCGATGGGCAACGGTATGCAGGAAGGCGTGGTCCTCGGACCGATTCAAAACCAGATGCAATTCAACAAAGTAAATGAACTGGTGGAAGACGCCAAAGCCAATGGTGCAAGCATCATTCGGGGGGGCTCACCAATGGGCGGGGATGGATATTTCTATCCGATTACCCTGGTTGGAGACATTGACAATGGTAGCCGTCTGGTTGATGAAGAGCAGTTTGGACCCGTCTTGCCGATCATCAAATACAGCACTGTCGAAGAGGCAATTCAAAAAGCCAATGATACCGAAACTGGTCTTGGGGCATCTGTTTGGGGAGACGATTTAAGCGAGGCCGCTCAGGTCGCTTCAAGAATTGAATCCGGTACAGTTTGGGTCAATCAGCATGGTGCGATTCATCCGATGGTCCCTTTTGGTGGGATCAAAGAATCTGGCTATGGGGTTGAGTTTGGGGTAGAAGGACTCAAAGCGGTTACCCAGCCGCAAATCATCAGTATGAAAAAGCCAGCGCCAGTTGACGCTTAGTCTCTTGTTCCACTCTTTATCAGAATTACCATGACATTCGATTATATCATCATCGGAGCAGGTTCTGCGGGCTGTGTCCTGGCCAATCGCCTCTCCGAAAATCCAAATAACAAAGTACTGCTGCTGGAAGCTGGTAGTCCGGACAATGATCCAAACATTCACGCCCCAGCCGGTTGGCCGGCTACCTGGCAGACCGAACGGGACTGGGCCTATATGACGGCACCACAGAAACATGCTGGCAATACACCGCGCTACTGGCCACGCGGGAAAACCCTTGGTGGCAGCAGCAGTATCAATGGCATGATCTACATCCGGGGTCATCATACCGATTATGACAATTGGGCCTATCAAGGCTGTCAGGGATGGGACTACCAAAGCGTCCTGCCTTATTTTAAAAAGTCGGAGAACTATGAGAAAGGAGCCAGCGAAACCCATGGGGTAGGCGGGCCTTTACATGTTACGACCATCAAAAACCCGAATCCAATTTCAGAAGTGGCGATTGCTGGTTGTCAGGAATTGGGCCTGCCAGCGACCACTGATTTTAACGCAGATATCTGGGGCGCAGGCATGAATGAGTTGACGGTTACCCCTGAAGGTGAAAGATGTTCTACCGCGAAAGCCTTTTTGGTCCCAGTCCTGGAGCGGGACAATCTGGTGGTTCAGACCAATGCACTGGCAAAAAGATTATTGTTTGATGGCAATCGGTGCGTTGGGTTGCTGTATCAGAAGGATGGCGAGGAGCAGCAGGCGACAGCCAGTCATGAAGTGATTCTTTCAGCCGGAGCGATCGGCTCACCTCAGTTGCTGATGCTGTCCGGCGTGGGCAATCAAAAAGAACTGGCCGAACATGGCATCCGATCCATTGCGGATATTCCTGGTGTCGGGCAGAATCTGCATGATCATTTGTTGGTGAGTGTGATTTTTGAAGCGAAACAACAAATTCCACCACCACAAGCCAATCTCCTGGAAGCCCAGCTGTTTTGGAAAAGCCGGCCAGATATGATCTGCCCCGATTTACAACCTTTGTTCATGGGACTGCCATATTACAGTCCAGGCTTCGAAGGACCGGAAAATGCTTTTACTTTGTGTGCTGGTCTGATTCGCCCGGTCAGTCGTGGAGAAATGAAACTCATTTCTGCCAACCCAGAGGATGCTCCTTATCTGGACCCGAATTATCTGGGTGAACAAGCTGATTTTGATGCATTGTTTGAAGCGGTCAAGCTTTGTCAGCGCATTGGCTACACCAAAGCCATGCAGGACTGGATGAAAGTGGAGGTACTGCCTGGTAAGGATGCAACTGACGCAGAAATCGGAGACTACATACGGAAATCCTGCGGTACGTATCATCATATGGTCGGTACCTGTAAAATGGGCATTGACAGTATGTCGGTAGTCGACCCATCTCTACAAGTTCACGGTATGGAGGGGTTAAGGGTAGCAGATGCCTCTATTATGCCTGCCATTACTTCTGGTAATACCAATGCGCCCAGTATCATGATTGGCGAAAAAGCAGCTGACCTGATTCTAAAAGGCTAAAGAAAGCTTCGATATTTTCTCTTACCCTCAACTGTTTTAGCAATGATTTACTTCGTTGAAATTTGGAACGCAAAGCCTGCCTGGAAAGCATTACCGACACAGGAAAGAGCGGATTATATGAACCAGATTGGTCCCCATATCCAGGGGCTGATTGAAAAAGGAACCCAGGTTCTTACCTGGTCTGTCAATGACCCGGCCACAGACCAGCGGGCAGCTTATGAGTTTTTTGCGATCTGGGGTTTTCCTGACCAGGAAACGGCAAACGGTTTTCAGGGATTGGTACAAGCTGCTGGTTGGTATAACTATTTTGAACAAGTCAATGTGATGGGGCAGGCAGATTCAGCAGAATCGGTCATCGGAACCCTCATTCAATTGTAAACGCTAAGAAAAGCCAGCCAACTGTCTGTACGGTTGGTCTGGCTTTCTTTTTTCTTTTTCCCCTCAGAAACCGCTTCCATGTTTAATCCTACGATCGAAACCATGCCGCTGGAAGAGCTGCGGCAACTTCAAAACGAACGATTCAAAGACCTGCTCGTTCGTCTCTATCAGGATGTCCCCTTTTACCGCCAAAAGTTTGACGAACAAGGAATTCAGCCTGGAGACATTAATGGTCTGGATGATTTGCACCTTTTGCCTTTTACCCATAAAGACGATCTCCGGCAAAATTATCCTTACGGCCTGTTTGCCAAGCCAATGGAGGAAGTTCGGCGGATTCATGCTTCCAGTGGGACGACCGGCAAACCAACCGTAGTCGGATATACCGCGCATGACCTGGACATTTTTGATGAAGTGGTGGCGCGTTCACTGGCCTGTGCTGGTGCCCGGCCGGGCATGAAGCTACACAATGCTTATGGCTATGGTTTATTTACCGGGGGATTGGGCATGCATGGCGGGGCGACCCGATTGGGCATGGCGGTGATTCCAGTTTCCGGAGGCATGACGGAACGTCAACTGATGATCTTACAGGATTTTCAACCGGAGGTGATCTGTTGTACACCTTCGTACGCTCAAACGTTGGCTGAAGCCTTCGAAAAACGGGGTATTGATACCCGTGATCTGGCGGTGAAATATGCCATTCTGGGTGCAGAGCCCTGGACCGAAGCGATTCGCTCGCAGGTAGAAAAAGGGCTGAATGTTGCCGCGACCAATATTTATGGTTTGAGCGAAATCATCGGGCCAGGGGTTTCACAGGAAGATGTGGAGGAAAAAGGTACGGGGAGTTATATCTGGGAAGATCATTTTTTCCCCGAAGTCGTGGATAAAGATACCGGTCAACCGCTTCCCTATGGTGAAGAAGGCGTTCTTGTCTTTACCACTTTGACCAAAGAAGCATTTCCCCTGCTGCGCTACTGGACAAATGATATTTGTTCCATCAATTATGATCCCGATGCGAAACGAACACATATCAAGATGTCCACCATTAAAGGGCGTTCAGATGATATGCTGATCATCCGTGGGGTGAACCTTTTTCATACACAGGTAGAAGAAGTAATTGAAAAAATTGATGCGCTCAGCCCCAATTATCGGTTGATTGTAGAGCGTGAAAAAACGATGGATACAGTCCGGGTAGAGGTGGAAGTGCAGCAAGGCGCAGCTACTGAACAGACCGAATTGGCGCGACAACTGGTGCGGAAAATGAAGGATTCAATTGGATTAAGCCTGGCGGTAGATTTGAAAAATCCTCACAGCATTCCCCGCAGTGAAGGGGGAAAGTTGAATCGGATTATAGATCTGCGGAAGTGAAATGTTTAGTTCAGAAGTCTGTACACCAGTGTCTTCAATACGTGCCGATCACC
>JBCBZF010000077.1:0-11526 GCA_039815525.1 Bacteroidota bacterium
GACTGGTTTTGATGTGCTCAAAGCCATTCGGCATCCCAGCTTTGAGATCATCTTCACCACCAGCTATGATGAGTACGCGATCGAAGCCATCAAAAACAGTGCGTTGGATTATCTGCTCAAACCAATTGAGGTGGATGAGTTGATGGATGCAGTGGCCAAATTGCGCAATAAACAGATACAACAGCCACGACAGGCACCCGTTGCAGCCAATCCCAACAATAAAATCGGTTTTCCGGTTTCTACCGGACAACAATTCATAGATGTCAAAGACATCATTTATGCCAAGGCCGAAGACAATGTCTGCCTGCTGCAGCTGGTGGATCATTCTGGTGAAAAAGTTGGCAATGCTGTCAAATCTAATATGATCCGTCTCACCAAATCATTGGGATGGGTGGAGGCCAAACTGGAAGATTATTCTTTCTGTCGGGTTCATCACTCCTACCTGATCAATTTTCAGCAGATGACTGAATACATTCGCAATGATGGGGGCTATGTGATCATGAGCAATGGCAAAGCCGTGAGTATTTCCCGGCGCCGTAAAGATGACTTTCTTGACAAACTGGACCAATGGTCCGGAAGCAAAGACTGAACCCACACAAATCCAATAAGCCATGAACGAATTCAACAATGGTTTTGCCCTGCTGATCGGGGTAAATGACCAGACCGATCCCAATATTGCGAAACTACCGGCTGTCAGCCGTGATATCGAGGCCATTCAAGCCTTTATGACTGATCCCGAGCTTGGAGCCTATCCAGTATCCAATGTTATCAGCCTGACCGGTTCTACCGGCAATACTGCACCTTCCAGGGACAACATTTTACGCACCCTGGAGCAGATGAAGGAAGCAAAAGAAGCCGCGATTGCCGGAACATCAAAAGGAATTGATCCACCCAGGGGAGGCGGAGCCTCTCCTACCGGACCTAAACCAATAGATCTGGCCAGGGGTACCCTGCTTGTTGTCTATTATTCCGGCCATGGTGTCAACTTTGAAACTGAGAATGGTCCTGAATTTTGCCTGGTACCCTTTGATACAGATAAAGACAAGCTGGCTGATTCATTGATTCCTTTCAGCACTCTGGTAGAGAAACTGGAAGAAATTGATCCGGCTCAGCTCCTGCTGATTCTTGACAGTTGCCATGCTGGTGGATCCGGGGACAGAAATATTCTTTTTGGTACCCACGAAACTTTGGCAGCCAATCCAGCTGATCTTGCCAATGTCACTTCCAAAGGCATTGACCCTCCCAGAGGTGGAGGCGCATCACCAACTGGTCCTAAGCCTTTAGGCGATCGCGCCCGGGTAGCCATTCTGGCTTCTTCCAAAGGAGAAGAACTCTCTTACCTCATGCCAGATGGCTCCATGAGTGTGTTTACCCATCACCTCCTTGAAGCACTTACTGGTGCCGCCAATCCACGTGAAGGCGATACTGAGGTACTTGTCACTGATGTGATGAGCTATGTCAGCCGGCATGTCCCGGTGACGGCAGAGCGACAGGGGAATCAACATCCAACGTTTCTGTTGAAGGGAGATGCTTTTGGCGTAGCCAAATTGTTGGGCGGGCAGGCTTTTCAAAAATTACCACATCAGTTACGAAATGGCTCAGAAGATTATCTGGAGCGTATTCGCAAGAATGGTGGTCGTCTGGAACAGTTTGGCGCAGTCATTTCTGACAAGTTGATGACCACGCAGGGCTTTCAGCCAAAGCCAGATCCCAATACACGCGGCATCAAGGACATCCTGAAGGCGAACTTTATTGCTGCCGATGAATCAGACATCCCAGGCGGATCGTCCCATTCCCAAAATGTCCGCAACATCCCCACTGCCCTCAACACCACGGCCGACTCTGCGAGAGGTCGAATGGAAGAGGCTGGATTTACGTTGAAAGCCTTTGATCCGGAACCCAAATCCGGTGGCAATGCCCACATTCGTATGGTCGATGATTTGGTGCGTTTATGGTCCGGAGAGCCTGCAAGGAGACATACCATTTTAAATGGTGATGTCGGAACCGGCAAAACTGGCACCATGCTCTGGATTTGGCAGTATTTACTTGCGAGTTCTGCGTCAAAAAAGTTTCAGGAGCAATTGCCCGTTCCGATTTATCTGTCAGCTGAAGATTACAATCTGGCAGCCCGCCAGATGCCAAATGAAGATCATTTGATCCTCCACTTGATTGGCAAACATTATTTGGGCATTGGTCGCCTGTCGGAACAGAGCAAATCTCAGCTCAAAGCCTTGTTTGAGATTTCTGCTGCAGACACCCAAAACGGCTCTCTGCCATTGGTATTCCTGATGATAGACGGACTGCATGAGTTGGAAAAAGAATTCCAGGCAAAACTGAGAACTGAGTTAATGTCTTTCTGGTGCAATGATGATGTCGTTGGCAATGTACAGGTCATGGCCTCAACCGGTGTCCCCACCTCAGAGTTAGCCTTCACCAACGGCCAGGCAAATTCCAATTTCATGGACGAATGGCCGAATCTGACCCTGAATGATTTGCGACATGAACAAATCCATGAATACTTAAATGAAGTACAGGTGATTCCACCAAACAGCACGAATTTGCAGGTTTTGCTGCGCAATTCGATGATGCTGAATATGTATGTGAGCACCCAAAGTCAAATGCGCTTACCACATGAGGAGAGCCTCTTTGCTTTTAAATCGCAGATAGAACGGCCCGGAGAGCTCATTTGGAATTTTGTTGAATCTAAACTTGCCCTTGCCTGGCGGCAGCAGCATCACGATTCAGCCCAGTATGCATTCCGCCATTTTCTGTTGAAATACATTCTGCCCTATATCGCTTATGAAATGGAACTGGATGAAAGCAACAATGGATTGTCCATTTCCCGCAAGCAGCTCAGAAAGGTGATCAATCAAGCCTTTGATGAATACAGCCACAAGGACTTTTTTGAGTTCCATCACATACGGGAAGGCATACTGGAATACCGTCGGTATCTGGACCAATTCCATTTGGGGCGCCGCAAGTTCCCGGAAAACATCGCCCGGGTGGAGATGCTGATGGATGAGTTGAATACCAGTTTATTTCCTTTCCAGCAAGAAGGTGATTTCTTCCGTTTTTCCAATCGCACCTTTCTCCACTTTTTTTGCAGCGGTCCACATTCTGAACGACCTGCGGTATTTCTTGGAGCGTGAGCAATTAAGCCACATCCTTCAAAGTCGACGCCTACCAGATCATCTTTTGCTGATGCTTGGCGACCTGGAAGGCGTACATTACAGCATGACCGGGCAAAAAGAGTTGGAAGCAGATGCTAATTCTGACACGAATGTTGTCAGAGAAGAAGTTGACCAACTGACAAGTGAGTTAAAACAAGTTTCCAGCATTTCCCAGGCGAAAAAACTTGGATCCAGCATCAAGCATGGTATTTTTCCCAGTTTGTTAAACTTCTTCCGTCGCAGAAAGAGACGCAATTTCCTTCGAGGCGGCAAGGACCAATTCGATGCAAATATTGACCGCGTCAATCAATTGATTTCAGAGGCCTGCTATGATCAAAACCAATCATATTACGATTATCAGGCTTCTCGTCAAGAGAGCTACGCCTCCCAAACGAATCAGTCGCCGGAAAAGGCCCGAGGCGTTCTAAAGGAGACAAAAGAGACCAATGTGCGCATTAAATCCTAAGGTGTAAATCATCCAAATAGAAAAGCCGCTTTCTTGTTTTGAGAAAGCGGCTTTTTGCCTTTCAAAATATATTCATTTAAAAAATTGGCTCACCTTCCTACAAGCCCATTGCCAGATGTGAAGCAAAAGAACAAAGCTGCCCAAGTGAAGGATAAATTGTATCAAACATACCAGGTACTCATTTTCCGGAACCAGCTGACATGAAACAAATGGAAGACTCGATCCAATGGCCCAACTCAACATCCCCAGCCAAAGGGCAAGGAAGATTTTTTCTCTTTTCAACTTTGCTTCCAGACGATATTTTTGCTCAATCAAATCTGCCATTTCTGCATAGCGTTTCTCCAGTTTTGCTTCGTCTTCCTGAATTTGCAAAGACAACTCCATCACCGGAGACCAGTTGACTCTTTCAGTGTTGTTGACTGACTGACGAGCAAACAAATTCTGCTGTCCCATTTTCTCTTCTATTTTTTCGGTCAGATGGCGGATAAACTGTTGATGATTGGCAATTTTCCCACGCAATATCTCCAGCTCTGTACGCTGGAAATGCTTTTGAATCAATTGCATCACTTTTGCAGAAATGATGATGGAGACAATAAAGATTGGGAACGGGTATTCAAAATGAAACCAGGGGCCTGAAATGGCCAAACCCACCAGACCACTACCAGTGATTCCGCCATAGAGCCAAAAGGGTACTCCCGAAGTGTTTCGAGGGTTGAACAGGGATAATTTCATACCGATTGCTGTTGTAAACATTCGCAAGTATGAAAATCCCAAATTCGAATCATATAGCAGATCAGTCATTGTGCAACCGGGCAGGGTATTGCGCAGTTTAGAGGGGGTAAATGGCAGAGACAAAAATCCACAGATTTTGCGCACGAAAACCAATTATCATGTGAAAGTGATCCATCACCCTATGCGCCACCCCAGTTACCCTTCTTAGCTGGTAATTTCGCCTAATGTCCAGCATCTTGCATTCATTCACTAAGCATTCAATGTTTTTGGAAATTTGATAATTCATCCTATCTTAAAAAACAGAATAGGGAATTATTTTTTTTACATACTAAATTTTAATCGTCATGAATGGATACGTTGGCGAGGTACGGCTTTTTGCCGGAAACTTCGCTCCCCGTAACTGGGCATTCTGTGATGGGCAATTATTGCAGATTTCGCAATACACTGCCCTGTTTTCAATCCTTGGCACCACCTATGGTGGAGACGGAAGGACCACCTTCAAATTGCCTGATCTTCAGGGTCGGGTAGCGATCCACTTTGGCACCGGACCTGGCCTGAGCACCTATCGTTTGGGACAAATGGGGGGTACTGAAGACTACACCATCACCACCGCTCAAATTCCCAGCCATAACCACAATGGTACCGGAACTTATAAGCCTAAATGTACTGAAGCTGATGGAACCACCCACGAACCAGCCGGAGGCTATATGGCCAAAACCCAGGGTACTGGCGCCGGAGACACCATTTACAACCGAAATTTTGACGCCAATACCACTATGGCAGAGCAATCTTTCTCGGTTCAGCTGGACAATACCGGTGGCGGAAGTTCAGTAGAAAACCGGCAGCCGGTCCTGGCATCCCGCTACATCGTTTGCCTGGTTGGACAATACCCCAGCCGCTCTTAATTCAATTCACCTTTACAAAACCAATAATCTTTATAGATATGGATGACGGAATGATTGGCGAAGTACGCTTATTCGCCGGAAACTTTGCCCCCCGCAACTGGGCTTTCTGCAATGGGCAATTGTTGCAGGTATCTCAAAACGATGCCCTCTTCTCTATTCTTGGAACAACCTATGGCGGCGATGGCCGGACTACTTTTGCCTTGCCCAACCTCCAGAGCCGGGTTGTTACTCAACAAGGATCAGGAGTGGGCCTGACGCAACGCAACCTTGGTGCCCAGTTTGGCACAGAAACCAATACACTCAATACCCTGCAAATGCCGGCTCACACCCATACAGCCACGGTTGATACATTTAAACCAAAGGCAGAAAGTGGAGCGGGCACAACCGATGATCCAAAAGGCGCTTATCTGGCAGCTGCTCAGGATGGTAATGGCACCCGGGATATTTACAATACATCGATTGCATCAGAACCAGCAGATATGGCAGAAGAAATGGTGTCTGCAACAATCGGAAACACTGGCGGTGGTCAGTCAATCACCAATGTTCAGCCATTCACAGTCCTGAGTTACATCATTTGTACACTGGGTACCTATCCTTCTCGCCATTGATCACCCTTTAAACACGCAAAAACATGGAACCTTATTTAGCAGAAATTCGCTTGTTCGCCGGTAACTTTGCCCCCCGTAACTGGGCCTTTTGCGAAGGACAGATCCTACCGATTAATTCATATCAATCCTTGTATTCTCTGCTTGGTACTACCTATGGCGGTGATGGACGGACTTCTTTTGCGCTTCCTGATTTCCGGGGACGTGTCCCGGTGTCTGCTGGCCAAAGCCCGGGTACATCCAATTATTCAGCCGGTCAAAAAGTTGGTCAGGAAAACAATACCCTCACCACTGATCAGCTCCCATCTCATACTCATACAGCACAGGGGACGTATACACCACGTGCCAATGAAGAAGATGGCCAAAGCCCTTCCCCCAAAAATAAATTCATGGCCAAATCCAAAGGCACCAGTGCTGGTGATACCTTTTATGCCACCTCTCTGAATGCACCCGTAGACATGGGTGAACAACATGTGAACCTCACCATTGGACAGACCGGTGCCAGTCAGCCAGTCAACAACATGCAGCCAACCATTGCGCTCAACTATATCATTTGTCTGCAGGGATTGTTCCCTTCACGCAACTAATACGCTATTTTCATCTACGATTCTGCGGGGACACGATAAATTGTGTCTCCGCTTTTTTTATCATCGTATTTACCGCCTTTCCCCAAGCGTATTTCCACCTGTGTTTCCGGCACCTTTAGGCTACGTATTTCCACCCTTTTTTGCCCGTATTCCTATCTGATTTTTCATAATGAACCAGTCCAAAACGTCGAATACGATCAGCATTAGCAGCTTTATATCGATTTGGCGTATCTACTGGTATAGCGGCGTCTTGGTGCATTCCGATGATCCGTCTACCTTTGTTTCAGAATAGGGAAACACTTTTTCACGCTTAATTTATTACTCGTCATGAATGGATACACTGGCGAAATACGCCTGTTCGCAGGTAATTTCGCGCCGCGTAACTGGGCATTCTGTGATGGTACCTTAATGCCGGTATCGCAATACACCGCCCTTTTTTCGATCCTTGGTACCACCTATGGTGGAGATGGCCGGACCACCTTCGGCTTACCCAATCTGCAAGGTCGCGTAGCCATCCACCCCGGAACAGGTCCTGGTCTGAGTACCTATCGTGCAGGTCAGGTAGGCGGCTCTGAGACCAACACCATCAGTGAAAATCAGATGCCTGCCCATAGCCATACTGGTTCAGGCACGTATACGCCCAAAGCAACTGATGAAGATGGCACCACTCACGAACCAGCTGGTGCATATTTTGCCAAGACCCAGGGGACTGGTGCGGGAGACACCATTTTCAATAAAAACGCAGACGCAAACACCTTCATGTCGACGCAGAATTTCTCCGTCAATCTTGACAATACCGGAGGCAGTGAATCAGTAGAGAATCGTCAGCCAGTTCTGGCGCTGCGCTATATCGTCTGTCTGGAAGGCTCCTATCCAAGCCGACCTTAATTTTTTTACTTAACACAACCCAATTAATTCAAATTAATCATGGATGAAGGATTTATCGGAGAAATCCGCCTGTTTGGTGGAACCTTCGCACCAACAAACTGGGCTTTCTGTGATGGCACGCTCCTCCAGGTATCCCAGAACGATGCTCTTTTCTCTATTCTTGGTACCATTTATGGTGGGGATGGCCGCACAACTTTTGCCCTACCTGATCTGCGCGGCAGAGTGGCGGTGCAGGAAGGGAGTGGACCAGGACTGACTACGCGCCAATTGGGTAGCCAATTCGGTTCGGAAACCAATACCCTGAATGCTGATCAACTGCCCCAGCATTCTCACACCACCAATACCAGCACCTTTACACCTACTGCAGATAGCGCAAATGGCAACACCGACGATCCGGCCAATGCCTGGCCTGCTGCCGCTCAGGATGCAAACGGAACCCGCAATATTTACAATCCCTCGATTGCAGTCGATCCAGTCGACATGGCACCAGAAACTGTGACCGTCCAGGTTGGCTCCACCGGAGGGAATTCGGCCATCCCGAACATCCAGCCTTTCCAGGCCGTCAATTACATCATTTGTCTGCTCGGCACTTATCCCAGCCGTACCTAACCCCCTAAACACGAAAAAACATGGAACCTACATTAGGAGAAATTCGTTTATTTGGCGGCAACTTTGCCCCCCGAAACTGGGCACTCTGCGAAGGGCAGCTCCTCTCCATTATGCAAAATCAGGCGCTCTATTCCATCCTCGGTACAATGTATGGAGGAGACGGCCGGACTTCTTTTGGTTTGCCAGATTTGCGCGGACGTGCACCCGTAGCAGCGGGACAGTCAACTGGCACCTCCAACTATTCGCAGGGGCAGAAAACCGGTGCGGAAACCAATACCCTTTCTGTTGCTCAGATCCCTTCTCATACGCACACGGCCACAGGACAATATATCCCACGCGCCAATGAAGAAGATGGACAGAGCCCTTCGCCCCAGAATAAATTCCTCGCCAAAGCCAAAGGGACCAGTCCTGGTGATACCATTTACACCACCGCTCTGACAAGCCCGGTCGCAATGGGGGAGCAAAATATCAATCTGAATATCAGCGATACCGGTTCAAACCAGGCGATCAACAATATGCAACCTTCGCTTGCTGTCAATTATATCATCTGCATCGATGGCCTGTTTCCTTCGCGGAACTAAGCTGCTGAAATCGATTTTTAATGGGGACATGACATGCCGTGTCCCCATGTTTGTTTATTTTACCATATGCAGCAGCTCAATTTCATGGCGATCGTACAGGCTGCATGGCAAGCCTATGATCCCCACAAGGAGATTCAACAAATCACCGATATCAGTGTACAGGTCTCCACCAATCACGTGTACAAAATCGAGTTTTCCCGTTTCGATTTTATCATTGCCAAACTGTCCTACTTTGGTACCCATCAACACTTTGCGGAAGACCATCAGATCATCAATGTGCTGGCACAGCATCTACCCAAACCTTACGAAAACGTTTTGGCGCGTTCTCTCCAAAAAGACGAGGAAGTATTTGTCTATCGGCACCAGAACGGGACGGAAGATATTTGGGTCGTCTTTTACCATCCCGTACAAATTCGGGAAAGCCTCCCACGGCGATTAGACATGAAGCACATTCAGCAATTGGGAGAGGAAATGGCGCATTTCCATCTGGCCTGTGAAGCCCAGATTCCTCATCTGCCTGCCTCCAGTAAGACATTGCGGTACGATATTCGGGAGCTCTCAGACTATCTTGACACCCCGGAGGGTCGGGCAGAATATGGGCCGTACATTGGCATTATTCACGAACAGACAGAACGCTTTCACGAAAACCTGAATCGATTTGACTATGATAGACTCCCCAAAGTCCCGGTTTTCATTGACTGGAACATTGGCAATTTTTCCCTGAATAAAGAAGGCAAACTGTTCAGCCGCTGGGACTATGATTGGTTTCGATGTGGTGCGCGGATACTGGATTTTTATTTTCTTAGTCGGGTGGTCTCAGATATTGGGGACAAAACTGTTTTCCATTATCTGGTGGATCCGCTACTGGAAGGGCGTTTTTTGCATTTCCTTACGCATTATCACAAAATCTATCCACTTTCAGAACAGGAAGTCTATCTTCTGCGGGAAGTCTATCGCTTTTTCATTCTGAACTATGTGGTCAAGTTTGGGAGACATTTTTTTCATTCTTATTACGCCACCCGCCTGCAACGTGAGGCTTATGAAGTATATTTGCCCGCAGTAGACCAACAATTCGACCCCGGGAAGCTTCTGACCATTCTCAATCGATAGCATGCAATACCCAGATTTCCGCAGCATTGCGGCCCGCTACAAAGTCATTTTTTTCGATTCTTACGGCGTACTCAAAAACCACGAAGGCATCATTCCCGGTGTCAAAGGCCTGCTTCAATGGCTGACCGATCAGGGCGTTGCATTCTATGTCCTGACCAATGACGCTTCTCGTTCTCCCCGCCGTCTGGCCAAATACTATCAGGACGCAGGGAGTTGGATGATCAGTAAGGATAAAATCATTTCCTCAGGTATGCTGGCCCGCGACTATCTGGAAAGAAAAGTCAACAATGGTACGGTCGCCTATTTGGGTACCGAACAATCAGCCCACTATGTAGAGAAAATTGGGCTAAAAACGGTCTCCATCGGAGATCTGGACCTCAACCACATCGATTCCATCAATGCGTTGGTTCTGCTGGATGACGAAGGTTTTCAGTGGGATTCTGACATCAACAAAGCGATCAATTTGCTGCGCAAGCGGAATATGCCGGTCATCATGGCCAATACCGACACGACCTATCCGGTTTCCCGCACCCGGGTCAACCTGGCCATTGGAGCGATTGGAGATTTGATTGAGACAGTGGTAGACAAAAACTTTCTGCGTTTTGGTAAGCCTGATGCGGAGATGTTCAATTTTGCTTACTCTCATATCCAGACCGAACATCCAGTAGCAAAAAAAGACATTCTGATGGTCGGAGATACCCTCCGGACCGACATCATTGGCGGCAACAAATTTGGGATTGATACTTGTCTGGTTCTGACCGGTAATACCCAGGCACGCTACGCCAAACGCGACATTGAGCGCCGGGGCATTATTCCTGATTATATCTGCGAAACGGTGGGAACGCCTTCTCAGTCATAATCTTCCCACCACTTTGTTTGGGGAAGGTCTTTTCCGACCAACATCAGCTCGCCTGGTTGGGGCGTGGCAATGATCTGACCGCTTTGATTGGCCTGGACCAGGATGCGCTGGACTGGTTCTTTCCAGGGGTGAATGCTGAGATTGAATTTGCCCCAGTGAATTGGGATCACGACGTCCGCCCGGACGTCCTGTCCGGCCATAGAGGATTCTTCCGGCATCATGTGAATATCTGCCCAGTATTTGCTGTAGGCACCGCACTCCATCATGGCGAGGTCAAAAGGCCCATATTTTTCACCAATCTCTTTGAAACCGGGGAAATAGCCGGAATCACCACTGAAATACACGCGCTTATTTTTTCCCATGATCGCCCAACTGCCCCATAAAGTAGCGTTACGATCAGTCAAACCACGTCCACTGAAATGTTGGGTTGGGGTAAAAGCCAGTTTAAAGCTGTCGTTCATGGCAAATTCATCCCACCAGACAGCTTCTGTGATTTTTTCAGGGGAAATCCCCCAGGCTTCCAGATGTGCACCCACCCCTAGTGGCACATAAAAATGCGGCACAATGTCTTTCAACTGCTTCATGGTGGGATAATCGAGATGGTCATAGTGATCATGCGAAATCACCACCGCATCAATTTGGGGTAAATCACTTACTTTGTGCGTCTGGGAATAGTCGAAGCGCTTCGGTCCCATGAAGCCAAACATCGATGCCCGAGGACCAAAAATTGGATCGGCCAGAATGGTTTGACCGTCTATCCGGATCAGCATGGTCGAATGTCCCAACCAGGTAACGGCCAGAGCAGAATCCGGCACTTCATCCAGATGGCCAGGGGAAAAAGGGATGGTTTGTATCTGTGCTTTTGGCTCTCGCAGGTCGGCATCCTTCAAGTAATCACCACTTGCTTCCCACATCACACTCAAGGGCGGGCTCATATTGACAAGCTGATCATTGCGAAAAATACCTTCTGCATAGTTTGCCTGGGCTCTCATCATAGCGCCTATGGTCATGATC
>JBCBZF010001228.1:0-1929 GCA_039815525.1 Bacteroidota bacterium
CCAGGGACTTGAAGAAACGGTTTTGCTTCAAAGCATTGATGCCCACATTCCGATGCAGGACATTTACAGAAATGTGACCGACCTCAAAGATCCACTTTGGAGTGAACAAGATGAACAAGAACCGAAGATGTAGGGGCTTTTCGCAAAAAGCCCCCTCAATTCATCAATTCTTCCTTTCATTCTCGCCAATCGCCATCACATAAGAAACTGTAACGACATTGGCCTTGTTCAGTCCCAGCCACCAGTCGGTGGAACTGGTCGACTGATCCGGGAAGCCAAGCGGACTACGTTTGTTGCGCATCACGCTCAAGACATCTGTCTCCAGACTCAACATCGCATGGCGTTGCGGGATGGTCCAGAAAAAGCCGGTACTGAGGCGCACCCCCAATTGATTGATGTTGTCGCCAAATTCTTCCTGGGAAAAGGGTTCAACCGTCTTGTTGGTGGCTCTTCCCCACATGGGTTGGAGTTGGCCAAAGACAATCACTCTGGGGTGAATGACCTGGTTCAAAGCGATGCAAGGGCCAAGATTGAAGCGACTGATGTTGCTGCCATAAAGGTCGCCTCCACTGCCGCCATTGGTGTAGCCATAATGCAGGCCAAAGCCAGCTGACAAAAAACTTTTCTCATCTACTTCATGGGGAAAGAAATACATGCCTTTCAGCCCGGCACAGGCCGACCAGCCATCATTGCTGGCACCAAAACCAATTGAACCCACCACCGCGAGATTGAAATCTACACCGGGTAGCCAGCTTTTGGCAGAATCAGAAGGAGAAACAGAAGAATCAGAGGTGGTAATCTGGGCAGTCATCTGCATGTGTCCCAGAAACCCCATCAATACAAGTGTGATCACACAACGATTGATCATCATCATGAGGATTAAAGGTGAAACAATACATCAGACTGGTTGATTTACAGAAGGGTGCGAAAAGAGCGTGCTTGTTTGTCCCTTCTACGGAGCTTGACGATCCGCGTTTGAAATATACATTACTATTTTGGAAAGCAAAGCAAGAAACCGGAATCACCACTGGAGATTCCGGAATCTTATTGGCAGGATTGGACACCTGTTTAGAATTTTCGCCGGTAGGATACCCTAAGCATATTGGATTTATTAGCGGACACTTCCCACTCAGTTGTGGAGAAAGATTGGTCAGGATTGTCTGCATTGGTTCGGGTGTTGCGCAGAATGTTGACGACATTGGTCTCGAGATTCAACTGCCCATTGCCATCCGGCAAACCGACAGTCAGACCTGCATTTATGCCTCCGCCCAGGCAGGAAGTATTGTCAACAAACTCCTCCATTGAAAACGCACTCCGGGACGTACTTTTCCCAATCCCAGCGGTCGCCTGCAGCTCGCCATAAATCAGCAATTGTGGAAACAGCATATAGTACAAAGCCGCCGACGGGCCGAAATTGAGTTTATCAAAGTTCTCCACAAACTCATCTGGATTCCCCCGATTGGTGTAACTGTAATGTAGATCTGCCCCTACCGCTGGGAAGAGCTTCTGATCTGGCTCATGATCAAAGAAGTAAACCGCTTCCAGTCCTGCACACAGCGCCAACTCCCGGCTTTTAGCCCCCAAGCCAAAGCCACCACCTGCATACAGATTGTTTTCTACACCGGGGATCAAACCGATATCATAGCCCTCGTTTGAAACCGGTTCTCCCTCATCCAGTGAGGGATCTGTATAACTGATGTTTCCATTTCCAGGGCAGCAGTTCACTTCCACTTCATATTCATAGGACAAAGGCTGGTAATGGTATTTTGTCTTCTTCTCCTTGAAAATAACCCCGGTCGTGTAATCGGTCTTGGTAAAGCTGAGTTTGACATAGATTGTCATTGTAAATTCATCAACCCGTTGATTGCCCAACTCATTTTTAGGCCATTTAAAATTGCAGTCTCCAGCAACATCTATGACCAGATAGGG
>JBCBZF010000576.1:0-4735 GCA_039815525.1 Bacteroidota bacterium
CAAGCTCCCATCATCGACATAGGCAGACATGTTTTTCCCAAATAATGAGACCACGCCTCCCCCAAACCAACTATTTGGATTGACAGTTTCCCAGGCGATAACTTCGGTCCCCTCATTTGGAACTGTATTTCCGGCTTGTACGGTTCCTCCCCAGCCATAGACTTCAGCATCCAGTCCCAGGGTCAGAGAGTTATTGGTGGGTGTATTGTCAGTAAATACGCCAAAGGTGCCACTTTCAGCTAGCAGTTGACCGTAATCCGTCTCAATGGTTCCGTAACCATTCCATTCATACACCCTGAGATAATCAATGTACATTTTGGCTGGCAATGGAGCGCTTACCTGAGCATTGGTCGCAGCATCAGTAAAATTACCACCTACCGCAAGGTTTAGGAGAAAAAAGAATGGCTTAGAAAACACACCAGTAACACCACTGGGATCAATGGGCAGAGGATTTGTGTATAAATCATATTCAATCCCATTATCAATGACCGTGTAGCGCATTTGGCTGGGTTCCCAATACAAGCGATAAATCACAAATCCATTGCTCATAGGAGAGCTGGAAACATAAGGTTGATTGTAATTGACATCAAAGGCGATGCTTCCAGGGCTCCCATCTGGGTTGGCAAAAATGGCATTGGCACCTACATAAGAATTGATGTTGGCACCAGGATAACCCTGATTCGCCCTTTCGGCTGCTGCATGTCCCATTTCCATCATATCTATCTCACCTTTTGCCGGCCAGCTAAGGTTCGCCGTTCCAAGTAACCAGGCAGCAGGCCATAATCCGGTATTCAGATCTGGTACCCGAATCCGTGTTTCGATCATCCCATATTGAACTGACAACTTTCCATCAGAAGTAACTTTCCCTGATGTAAAAGCCCTCGTACCGGCACTTTCACTTTTGGCTTCAAATACCAAAGCAGTGTTACCCGGCTCGCCAGGGATTGCCTCAATGCTTACATTATTGGGGGAATAATATTCGAGTTCTGCGTTTCCCCAACCGCATAAACCAATATCACATCCATCTCCGACATCTGGTGTCCAGATATTGGTGTTGAACGAATTGAAATTATCTTCCCAAAGCAGAGTACCGATCTGAGCAGATGCAGTTCCACTCAACAGGCCAAAGGTCGTCCCTATATAGAGAAGGCTGAAAAGAGCATGGGATAATTTTCGTCTGTTTTTCATAGTAAAGGAGGTTCGATTCTCAGGTTAAGGTGCATGACAAATGAAAAGGCTGCCGGGAAAGGTTGATTCGCCCCAACCATATACGATTATTGCATTTTTCATTTTATGAAGTTTTTTGCCGTAGACAGGTCTGCGACAGAGAAATCTCTATCGCAGGAACCTGAATACAGCTAAATGGATACTTAGTGCTTGATAAATCTCATGGCTTGGTGCCCTTCTACTTTGATAAAGTAGATACCAGCGGGCAGTTTACTCACGTCAATTTTACTGCCACTGGCTTCCATCACCAGATTGCCAAGCGTGCCATAAATCCTGATTGGAAGATCACTTTCCAATCCAGTGATATTTAGTGCATCGATAGCGGGATTAGGAAAAATGCGGATCTCAGAATTTGCATCTACTCCGAATCTATTTCCACCGCTGGCATAGACCTGAACTTCCGCCAGGGACAATGGCTCATTCAGATTTTGTTGGATACGGATATACCGCCCGGAAGCGCCATTCGCATTGACAGTTGTCGAAGGATTGGGAGCTGACGTGACCGTTTGGGACCAAACGTTGGACCCACCCGAATTTTTTACCACAACTGTAAAATTACCAAGTCGAAAAGAGCAGCAATTGGTGCGGTTCCATACCACAATGTTTCCAATCGGATAGCTGGCTCCCAGATCTACTTCCCACCATCCATTCGAAAATGCCGGGTCTGTATGCGTAATTGAGCCAACATTCCAGTTTCCATTGGTATTGCCATCTACAGCGCGTGAAGAAACACCACCGTAATCAGTTGTAGACTGGCTGGTGGATTTGTTCAGGGCCAGATTGCCACTTGGCACACTGGCGCCTCCACTGACAGATACATTGCTAATGGAAGCAGTGGTCAGGGTTCCATCATTGTGTGAGGTAACACACAATCCGACGTAGACAGAAGAAGACATAGAGATATTGACCGAGCTACCGATTTGGGTCCAGCTGGATCCATTATTTGAGTGGTAAGAGGTAAAACTGTTACCGGAACGGACAATTCTGACCCATTCTGCCAGTCCAACATTGCCTTTTGAGCTATGCGCACTGGAACCATTGGTTGAAGTTCGGCGCTGAAAAGAGACACCATTAGAGCCTGGACGGACAATGGTCATCGCATGTTTTGAGCCCGCAGAAAGAGATTCCCGAATCATGACGCCTGCCTTGGCCCAGGAATTCGTATTGGTCAGGGAATTTACCTTGGCAATGACCTCACCATTCCCACTCATGGACTGATAGACAAACCGAAATTCATCCGAATTATTCCATATATCTGCACCTGAGCCCTGAATGGTGAAAGTGCTGCCTGAGTACGAAGCACCACCTGTGGCACTCACATTGCCAATATTCGTGGTCTGCCAGGGCGACGGCAGACCGCTACCACCACTTCCTGAGGTGGTAAAATTGGGGCCTTGTCCACTGTTGTAGCTGGAAGCAGATCCATCCGGACACTTGGCCCGTACCTGCCATTCATAGGTGTCATTGCTGCTCAGGCCGGTAATATTATGAGAAGTCGTCCCGGGCTGAATACTCGTCTTGTAAGACCAGGTAGAGGTACCCGTCTCGCGCCAGCGGACATTGTAATGATCAATATTGGCCACTGCATTCCATGAAACCGTTGCAGAACTGCTGCTGACATTGCTTACGGATCGGTTGGATGGCGTAGTCGCGGTACAGCTACTACCACCGCCGCCGCCACTATGGTCAACAGAAAGTTCACTGATCCCCACCAGGCCGAAATTGTTGATACTCTTATCAGAATTGCTGTAGTCTTTGACCGATTGCAGATAGCAGCCTGCTTTGTAATAACAGCCCTGGGCGTTGATCGAATTAGATGTAAAAATGGTGTTGATACGCGACCCACTGTTATTCAGCTCATACAATTTGATGATCGAATTTTGCATGGTCAATTCCAGGTACAAAGTCTCACCGATGTCAAAATAAAAGCCCGTTTCGGTAGTTGAGACAGCATTGGAGTTATCGTCTGTATCAGTCGCAAACCCCAAAATCCGAATTCTGATTTGCCCGCTGCTTTGATTACCCGAACCCTGTGCCTGTACCCGAATCGCATCATCAATTTGATCTGTATCATCATGAATTTGGCCAAAAGCCAGCTTTCCTGAATATGGGAGTCGATCCACTCGCACTTTCCATTTCATGGAATGCTCTGTATTGGTGGTTCCATCCCAATAAATTTCATTGCTGCCATTGGCTGTCATCTCCCGAAGTTCTGATCGGGGATTACCAGACCCACCTGAGGTCGGATTGCCAACATGGCATTTGAAGTAGGTGTAGCCATTTGACAGGTAAAACCAATTGCCATTACTGTGTGTACTCAAAGGCTGCTTATTGTCAACATACGTCAAGCCATTGTTACTTTGACTAATATTCAATGTTCCATTGAAAGCATTGAGTTTCCAATTCGTCAATCCGCCTAAGTTGGAGGCTGGTGTCTGGGCATGCAACTGAAGGCCTGCCAGGAAGAGAATGATAAAGATCAACGTGGTAGAAAAGCCCCTCTCTCGATTGTGAGAGGAATCCATTTTTTTCGCGAAGTAGTGTTTCGTCTTTTTTTCCATTGTCGTGAAATATTTTTGGATAAATGTTTGTGTGTGTTTTTGAGGTCCTCGACCCAATCTCCGCCAGGCATTATACCGGTCCAGGGTATAGGAATCCTGCCTGAAGAAGGGGATGTACACCTTCTCAGTGATTTTCACAGAATTGGGAGGACATGAAGTGCCCCTGGTCAACGAAAGCCAAATTTCAATTGGCAGTTGATTTGTAAAGGGCACAATACAGTGGGCACACAATGCCAATCATTTAGCAAAGCGTCCGATTTCAACCTATCGTGTACCAAGTGGAGCTGAGTCAGGAGATAGGAATCTATTCCAAACTGGTCGCCCAACCACATCAGACAAGATGAGGGTCGTCGCAAGTGCCGCCACAGGGCCGGTGTTATACCGGGCAAGGCTCATAGGAATGCGTCTGCCATCAGGCAAATTCTCCGGGGGGAGAGGCAACACTTCTCTGGAAAATTCAAATGTTCTTTAGCACATATCAGTAGTCCTTTTCGTGAAGAATCAATAACAATGACAGTGCGAATTCAGTGAGTAGTAAATTAGCAAACCAGCAATTGGTTAACCAATTATGTCTAATACTAAGAAATTATTTTGAACTAGCAAACGATTTGGATGGAAAAGTTCGGGAATCGAACATTTTTTCCGTTTTATCGGAATCGACTTGTCTTCATTTAGACTTCGTGTGATTATCCAAGTGCCGGATCAAGCGGATTCACACAAGCAGGCAGGAATTACATAGAATTTAAAACCAGCAGAAATGATCCAAAATACCCTTGCCAACAGGGAATAATCAGTTTGGATAAAGGGAGAAATGGACCAGTAATGAAAAGGGGCATTAGCAGGAGAGATATGATCTTCAAGCCAGGGCGGCTCAAGATAGGGGTAAAAAAAATAAGTCTCTGAAATTCAGAGACTTATTTAGCTTGAGCAAGAGACGAGATTCGAAC
>JBCBZF010001131.1:0-2277 GCA_039815525.1 Bacteroidota bacterium
ATTGATCAGGTTCTGGATGGCACGGCCTTTGTGGGCACGTTCTCCTTGAGGAATTTGATAGACTTTGAGCCAGAAACACCGCCCTCTTTCGGTGAAGAAGAGCATATAATTGTGCGTTCGGGCTGGGAACAGATGTTCCACAAAGTCTTTATCCTTTTTGCCGGTTCCTCGGAAACCAGTTCCGCCCCGACCCTGAACCTGATATTCAGAAGATGGGGTACGTTTGATATATCCCTGGTGGGTTACAGTAATGATTTCATCCCGGTTGGCGATCATGTCTTCGATCCGAATTTCACCATCGGCATAGGTGATTTCGGTCCGGCGAGGCTCATTGTAGCGATCCTGTACCTCCAGTAGCTCCTCCTTGATGACACTCATCCGAAGTTCTTCATCAGAGAGGATAGATTCGTAGTATTCAATTTTATCCTGCAGCTCCTTGTATTGCTGCTGAATTTTGTCCCGTTCCAATCCAGTCAGGCGTTGGAGACGCATATCCAGAATGGCTTTGGCCTGAATCTCACTGAGGTTAAAGCGTTTGATAAGGCCTTCGCGGGCTTCATCACCGGTTTGAGAAGCCCGGATCAAAGCGATGACTTCATCCAGATGGTCCAGGGCAATCAGCAATCCTTCCAGGATATGGGCCCTTTTGCGTGCTTCAGCCAGCTCGTATTCTGTACGACGTACCACAACTTCATGGCGGTGATCAACATAGTGTCTGATCATGTCGCGGAGATTCAGCGTCTGTGGACGGCCTTTCACCAGGGCCACATTGTTGATGCTGAAGGACGATTGAAGTGGTGTATGCTGAAAGAGTTTGTTGAGTACCACGCGTGCCATGGCATCACGCTTGACGTCTACCACGATCCGAAGACCGTCCCGGTCTGATTCATCACGGACATCGGAGATACCATCCAGTTTTTTATCGCTGACCAGTTGGCTGATCTTTTGGATCGTGGTCGCTTTATTGACCTGGTAAGGAATTTCGTTAATGACAATCTGTTCCCGCTCGTTCTTGGTGGTAACAATTTCCGCCTTGGCGCGGATCACCACCCGACCACGACCGGTCAGGAATGCTGAATTGATCCCTTCGGTCCCATAAATGATGCCACCCGTTGGAAAGTCGGGTCCTTTGATGTGTTGCATCAATCCCTGGACATCGATCTCATTGTCGTCTATGTAGGCGATGATGGCATCGATGGTTTCCACCAGATTATGAGGTGGCATATTGGTAGCCATTCCCACGGCAATGCCGCTGGCGCCATTGACCAAAAGATTGGGGATACGGGCTGGTAGAACGGTGGGCTCGGTCAGCGAGTCGTCAAAGTTGTTGCGGAAGTCAACGGTTTCTTTGTCCAGATCAGTGAGCAGTTCTTCCGCGATCCGCCGCAGGCGGGCCTCAGTATATCGCATCGCTGCCGGATTGTCTCCATCAATGGAACCGAAATTCCCTTGTCCGTCGACCAGTGGATAGCGCAAAGACCAGTGTTGGGCCATGCGGACCATGGTATCGTAAACGGCTGAATCACCGTGTGGGTGAAATTTTCCCAATACCTCACCGACGATACGAGCTGACTTTTTGTAGGGACGGTTGCTGGCCAGACCCAGCTCTGACATGCCGTACAGCACCCGTCGGTGCACCGGTTTGAGTCCGTCGCGGACATCGGGAAGTGCACGCGAGACAATGACTGACATCGAATAATCGATGTAGGCATTTCGCATTTCCTCTTCAATGACCCTGGTAACAATTCTTTGTCCTTCTGCCATGTTCCTTTCAAGAAATAATGAAGCCCCTTAGGGTAGATTTTACTGTTCGCAAATTAATGAAATTTTCCCTGTTTTAGAAGTCCTTAACTCCCTGTCTGTGAGCCAGAGAACCCTGATTTTCTGCTGATACAATAAAGCGGGAATATAAGGGTCGATTTTTGACCGCTTAAGGCAGAATTGGGTAGGAGAAAGGTCGTTTTTCATAGGTTTGAGCATGTTAGAGCTGTTCTTTTTCTGCTTTGTAGTCGGACACTGCAAAGGATAATTTTAAGAATCTTAATCAAAAGAAGCAGGTGTTTGTATGCGTAAATCGGATCTCTCCCCCACCCAGTTGCGTGATCTCAATGTGTTTAATCTCGTTCTTGAATGTGAAGGTTGGGCGGATTATAAGGAAACAGAAGTGCGGTTTGATGCTGGAGAAATGGTTAATCCAGAAGGCTTTCGGGTAATGCATGGACCACAGGCCGTTCTGTATGCCCGCTACCATGCCCCAGTCAACATGATCAGCCTCCG
>JBCBZF010000915.1:0-2964 GCA_039815525.1 Bacteroidota bacterium
AGTACTCAAATACATGATCCCGGCTGTACTGGTTCTGATTACAGTAAAACTATTGCAGGACAATCAGAAAGAGAAAAGTGAGGCTGATCATGTACGCAAGCTGCAAAGCGAAATTATGCGACAGCACTTACCCGTCAGGATGACCGCTTATGAAAGAGCCATTCTTTTTCTGGAGAGAATCAGTCCGGAAAACCTCCTGCCAAGGGTCAATGGGGCGGGGAAGCCTTCTGATCAATTTCACCTGGAATTGGTCCGTGATATACGGAACGAATTTGAGCACAATCTGGCACAGCAATTGTACATCTCTCCCGCAGGTTGGCAGGCCTTGGTCAATGCCAAAGAGCAGGTTCTGGCCATCATCAATCAGGCCGCTCAACAAATGACCGCTGAAGATGATGGCATCGCCATGAGCCGAAAAATCATTGAAACCTACAGCCAGATGGGGGACCTGCCGACACATAAGGCCACTTTCGTGTTAAAGTCAGACATCCAGAAACTTTTCAAAGTCTGAAATATGCTCGATTTGCTAAAAAAAATGGCTAAGTGTTAAGGGAAATAGCCTTATCACGGCCTTGTAACCTGGCAGTCACCTCCGGCTAACCCTGAATTCATATTGCGTCCAATGTCCTTTTTGGAAAGGAGATATTTTCTGGAAAAAATAGTACGACTTTCCCTTCTACTGACATTCAATTTTCTAAATGCCTCTGAATGAATTGCTTAACATAGTTAGGAAGTTGGGCAGTCCAAAAGGCCTGTTCTGGCATTTTCTGGACTGAGAGCGAGTATAGGCGTTTTTTGATGTAAGTAACTGACAGTCAATTGGTTGAAACTATCTGATTTTCCTGTAAAAAAAGATTTTCAGTCAAGTTTTTTTTCATACTTTTTTTCTTCACCTTTATCTTCACACGAGAGGCGACAATACAATTTTTTTTAGAACGTAGGGTTTTAATCAGTAATTCTTTTAGTGATCAAGATGACAACGGCCAGCGTTGACATATGGAACGACTGTCTCAAAATCATCGCTGAGGAAATTTCTCCTCAGAGTTTTGAGACCTGGTTCAGACCGATCAAACCGATTCGTCTGGACAATCAGGTACTCACGATCGAGGTACCCAGCCAATTCTTCTATGAGTGGTTGGAGGAACATTACCTTGGGCTACTGAAAAAGGCCGTGCATCAATGTTTGGGTCCGGAGGGCCGCCTGGAGTATTCGATTGTTGTAGACAATAGCATCGCTCCTGGCAATGGTTCCTTGCGCCTGCCCACAGACTCGCATCATGCCGGTTCGATCCCCGGTGGTCTCCCTTCTCAGTTGGATCTCAATCGACCGATTCCCAATCCATTTGTGATTCCCGGAATCCGGAAGTTTGAAGTAGATTCCAACCTTAATTCCAGTTACACCTTTGACAACCTAATCGAAGGTGATTGCAACCGATTGGCTCGCGCAGCCGGTTATGCGGTCGCAAACAAACCCGGAATCACAGCTTACAACCCGCTGTTTATTTACAGTGGAGTCGGGCTGGGGAAGACGCACCTACTACAAGCCATTGGCAACCAGATTAAAGAGAACTACCCCCGTAAAGCGGTCTTGTATGTCTCTTCCGAACGCTTCATCAATCAGTTTGTCGAGGCTGTTCGTAAAGGTACCGTCAATGACTTTATGAACTTTTATCAGATGATTGATGTCCTGCTCGTGGACGACATCCAGTTTTTGTCCGGAAAGGAAAAAACACAGGATAATTTCTTTCACGTGTTCAATCATTTGCGTCAGTCAGGAAAACAAATCATTCTCGCCGCTGACCGTCCCCCCCATGAGATGGAAGGTGTTGAAGAAAGATTGCTCTCACGCTTTAAATGGGGTCTGAGTGCACAACTACAAACGCCAGACTACGGAACGCGCAAACAAATCTTGAAGAGCAAGATGTACCAGAACGGCATTGAACTTCCTGAGGAGGTAGTCGAGTACATCGCGCACAACATTACTTCCAACATCCGCGAATTGGAAGGGGCTTTGATTAGCCTATTGGCCCAAAGTTCTCTCAACCGTCGTGAAGTGGATGTTGAGTTGGCCAAATCCATGCTCCAAAACTTCGTCGAGACCGTCTCTCGTGAAATCACCATTGATGCCATACAGGAAATCGTCGGTGAATATCTCTCGATCGGAGTGGATGATATGAAAGCCAAAACCCGCAAACGCGCCATCGTACAGGCAAGGCAAATTGCCATGTATTTTGCAAAAGAAATGACCCGCCATTCCCTGAAATCGATTGGTATCCAGTTTGGTGGCCGGGATCACTCCACCGTGATCCACGCACTGCAAACGGTTGCTGACTTGATTGCTACTGACAAGTACTTCAAACAGAACGTCCAGGAAATTCGCAAGCGTATCAGCCTGGAAGTCGGGTAGCACTCGACACATTACACTAGAATGGAACACTCTAGAAGCAATTGGCAGCCCTCGGGCTGCCTTTTTTTATGAACGCGATCGCAGGCGCATCGCCAGCCAATACAGTGGCCCGCCCAATAAAAGCAAGCCGGTTCCATAAAGAGCTGAGCGAAGATCCGTAAAAAAGACACTGATGGAAATGCCCAGGAGGAAAAGGACAAACAAAGCTGGAAGAACGGGATAGAAAGGAATCTGGAATCCATCAAACTGTGGCTGACGTTTTCTCAATATAAAAATTGAAGCTGCTCCCAACCCCATTGCCAGACTGTCAATAACCATGACGTAGTTCAGGATATTGTTGAAGTTTTTCAGCAAGAAAAGTGAGCCAATGCTGACCAGAAGAAAAAACGTCAGGGAAAATTCCTGAACCTGGGTTTGCGGATTGATTTGTTTAAAGATAACTGGTATGACGCCATCTTCTGCCATGGCGAAATACATCCGGGGAACAGATAGCAGCATGGCGTTCATGAATCCAAGAACAGAGGCAAATATCGTGATAGAAATAAACACCCGGCCGG
>JBCBZF010000262.1:0-7353 GCA_039815525.1 Bacteroidota bacterium
ATCATACCTAATTTGATAAATTCTAGGGTTGTGCTCTAGGATTTCGATTGCCTCCCATACTGCTTCCAGAATATCTGCCCCTTCTCCTGACTTTCTTTGTTCGTGATACGCAAAAACTTCATCCACAGAATCCCTGAAGCTATCCCTTATTTTTACAACAAACTTCATTTTGACATCAGATCGTTGAGGTGCTTCCTGAATTCTTCCTTTGAATAGGTTTTACCTTCTCCTCTTGCATGCCGGGCTTCAATGGCTGATATTCTGTCTTTTAACCCATCTGTAAGGACGAGTTCTTCTTGCTGAGAGAGTTCAACGAGTCGCTGACTCGCTGCTGCAATCAGAAGGGCCAGTTCCTTTTGCGTGGAAAGTGAATCGACGATCGCCAGACCTGTCTGTAGTTCCGTACTCATATCTAAATATACGATTATTTCTGCTTGAGGATTTGTGGGTAATGTTCATGTATTTCACCCAGCCATTGACCTTGGATAAAATGTACCATGCAGGACAGAATATGTCTAACGTCTCTTCCCAATGCAAAGCTTCAAGAAAATATTCCCCAGCACTTCATCCGGTGCTGATTGCGCCCGGAACTAATTCTGATATGTACTTCTAATTGCTTGTATTTCGATCATTTCCCCGATGACTTCAAAAATAATCCGATAATGAAGTCTGTTGGTCAGTTTGAGTATTGCACGGCGTTTAGATGCCGCCTCTCCCAATCGCTGATACAAAAAAGGATTCTGACGAATCCGTTCATAGTCCACCCTAATCGCATCGTAAAACCTCTCTCCAAGTCCATTCCGAAAGGCTTCCAATTGGTCATATATTGTTAATGTGTCCTCCAGTGCCTGTTCTGAAAACCGAATGTTCATCCTTTATGCGCGGTCAATTGATCCCAGTACTCATCTTCAGAGAGGGTTTTCATCTTTCCACTGTCAATTTGACGACGAATTTCTTCAGAAGTTCGCAGATCTTCTGATAGAAATTGAGTGTCTTCCGATGCCGTTTCTTCAGCAAGGAGCTTGCTTAAGAGGGCAACGATCTTTGCTTTAATGGAAATCGGCAAAGGGTTGAAAAGGGCAACAATTTTCTGTTCAATGGCAGACATATAAGCAATATACGGAATTCTAAATGCAGAGGATGAACGGAATGGATGATAAAATACGGTAGCTAGGCTCAATTTCACGCTTTACTTCCCAATACAAAACTTTGAAAAGATATTCCCCAGCACCTCGTCAGTACTGATCTCTCCCGTAATCTCGCCGATAAAGTGCAGTACCCGACGAATGTCGATCGCCAACAAATCTCCCGTCAGGCCGTTGGCCAGGCCGTCGCGGACTTCGTGCAGAGAGGTCTGGGCCTGCGTGAGCGCATGCAGATGGCGGGCATTGGAAATGATGGCCTGATCAGAATTGGAATGGCCAAACTGGTGCACCGAGTCGGTCATGGCCTGACGCAAAGGATCGAGTCGGCCGCCGGACTTAGCGGAGAGATAGAGGACATGGTCTGCCTCGGAAGGATTGTCGTCCAACAGATCCACTTTATTGCCGATGAAAATGATATGGGCACCTTCCGGCAGATCGAGGCTCTTGAGGTAGTCCGCCGCTTCGTTTAGACTTTCTTTGGTTGCATCGAACAGATACAGGACCAAGCTGGCGCGTTTGGCGAGATCAAGGGTCCGGCTGACGCCTTCGGCTTCGATAATATCGGCGGTTTTACGCAAACCGGCGGTGTCCATGAGACGAAACTCGATGCCATCGATCACCAGGCGATCTTCGATCACGTCGCGGGTGGTCCCTGCGATGTCGCTGACAATGGCGCGGTTGTCATTGAGCAGGGCGTTCATCAAGGTGGACTTACCCGCATTGGGCTTGCCCATGATGACGGTCGGGACGCCTTCTTTGACGGCATTGCCAAACTGAAAACTGCTGATCAGATCACTGAGTCGTTTTTCAATGGTATGCACCAGCTCACCCAACTGGCTTCGGTCAGCGAATTCGACATCTTCTTCCCCGAAGTCCAACTCCAATTCAATCAGGGAGGTAAAGTTGAGGAGCTGTTCGCGCAATTGAGAAAGTTCATTGGAAATGCCGCCCCGCAATTGTTGCATGGCCAGTTGGTGAGCACCAGCCGAAGCCGAGGCGATCAAATCCGCCACTGCCTCCGCCTGTGCCAAATCCATGGCACCATTGAGATACGCACGCTGGGTAAACTCGCCGGGCAGAGCTGGGCGGACATCCACTTCACTCAGCCATTGCATGGCGGTGCGCAAGATGTAGGCGGAGCCATGAAAACTGATTTCGACAGTGTCTTCCCTGGTAAATGATTTGGGTCCCCGGAAGACAGACAAGACCACTTCATCAAGAATTTGCTGGTCTTTTTTGATGTGGCCATAATGGAGGGAATAGCCTTTTGCCTCTCGCAGGTCTTTGGAAAAAATCTGGCTGACCCGCTCAATCGCTTCTTTACCTGAAACCCTGATCATGCCAATTGCCCCCTGTCCACTCGGTGTTGCAATTGCCGCAATGGTGTCGAAATTCATGGGGCAAATATAGTGAGGGGCGAGGAGCGAGCGGCGAGGTGAGAGGAAAAATTTTGTTATGAACCTGTTAGGGCCATGGCATGCCGTGGCCCTAACAGGTCAAATGATTATTTCCGAACCTCGATCATGCCTTTTCCACTGCCAGCTGAACCCTCTTTTGTGATGCCTTGCAGGAGAATCTGAAAGCTTCCTTCATTGTCACCGGTGTAGAAACTTACTTCGGCTTTGCCCCATTCATTGGTGCGGATCATCGGCTCCCAGTGCAGGGTGGTGCGGAGGTCTGGCAAATCATGCCGCGGATCGCTGATGGCATAGTTGGGACTGTAAAATTCTTTGCGAATGTGGTATCCCTGTAAGTCAGGCTTGATGATGCCGCGCTTGGCCAATTCATCTGGATCTTCATCCTCGGTGCCGTCTTTGGTGTAAACTGCCAGGACGCCATTTGCACCACGAATACCATAGGCAGCCCCCTTGGGCCCTTTGACAAAGTCGATGCGTTTGACATCATTCATGTTGACTGTCGTCATGACATCGGCATCGGTCGGAATGCCGTCCAACAGATACAGTGGTTCGGTATTCCCTCGCAGGGTATTGATTCCACGCACCAAGATAGAATAAGGTGTGCCCATGGCGGTACCACCACTGATGGTGATGCCAGGGAAACGATTTCTGATGGCCTCAAATACGTTGAGAGAAGGTGGGATGTCGGTATACATCAGCGTCTGGTCAGCGCTTGAATACAAAGCGCCTTCGGGTGGTAAATCTTCGACGCGACTGCGTTCTCCGGTAATTTCTACCTCATCAGCCTGATATTCGGTGCCATCGCCATTGATCAGTCTTCGGAGCTCGTACTGACGAACCCCTTCTTCAGCCAGTTCGGCATCTTCTCTTCGGGCCTGCCATCCAAACTGTGTTTGCGGGATCACTTTTGGGGTTAAAAAGCTGTCCAACTCAATGATGGCTGGTTTCACTTTATCAGTAGCGGTTTTAGCCTGAATGATGGTCAAAGCCGTATCATTGAAGGACATTCCGTTGAAGAGAAAACGTCCAGCATCATTGGCCTGAACCTGCACAACATTCTGATAATTGTCGACCATGAAAGCCATACTGGCCTGAGGTAATACTTTGTTTTTCTTTTTGAATGCCTGACCTGAAACCGTGATGCCCTGCTCAATCAAATGTTTGATTTTGGGGGTTTCGCCGGCAACCACTTCCTCCCAATTCCAGGCGCGCCAACCGTGGGTCCGCATGACCAGATCCAATTCAGCAAAGCGTTTTTCGTTGTCTGGATTGAAATATCTGTCCGCTTGCTCCAATTGTCCCCGGAGCTCAGATGCCAACATCAGATCTGCCTTGATACTCCGCCAATCAGGACTGTCCCACAGACTGCGGTTGTCTACCACTGCCAAAGAAAGGTTCGCTGGAGTCGGCTGTCCATCTCCATTGGTGGTGGTGATTTCAAGTTTTACTTTTTTTCGATCAGTGAATGCTGATTTATCGGCTTTGACAAACACATTCAGGCCATCATTTTGCTCTACATACACCAATCTTTCGGATAGTGGGCGGCCTTTTTCGTCAAACAGGCTCATCACCATTACACCCGAAGGAATTTTGTAGTTGGGCATATTGGTCTCAAAAACTTTTCCCTTCAAACGCCCACTCAGCCGGAAGACGACCTGTTCCCGGACCATGCACACCAAACTGATCACAGAGTTTGCGCGTCCTTCGGAGGCTTCAACCCGGATTTGTTGAAACATCGGGGTAGGGGAGACCTGTAATTGGATGCCTTCCTGCTGCACCTTTGGGAGAGTATAGGAAAAGCTTTGGCCCTCCCAATTGCTGCGAGCCTGATCAGCTGCATTTGCTTGTGGGACGAAAGGCAATTTCCCCATCCCCAGCATTTCCGTGGAAAAGTCTGCGACTTTCCGGCCGTTCTGATCCAGAATCTGCCCTGCTACTTCAATGCCTCTGCCATTTGAGCCAATTGCTTTAAAGGCGAGTTGATTTTCCAAACCAGCCACCAAATGGCCACCTTCAGGCATGAATTGTACATCTGGCTTCGAAGACCTGGTCGCGTTTGCCTGGACAGGATTGTTTTTGCTGACCACTCTCACGGCCATCTGAAATTGTTCTTCCCGATTGCGCATCCAGTTGGTCCAGGCCCGAATCTGGTATTGACCTGCTCCGACATCTCCCGGTATGCTGAGGTTCCCCTCGGCTTGCCCTGCTTTGGTATCCAGATAGATACGGTCCAGCTTTTGGCCGCCCGGATTCAGTAATTCCACATAAACCAATTTGCTCAAGACCGAAGCGGTATGGGTTTTTCCATCCAACAGATAGGCTTTGAGCCGGATATCCTCTCCGGCTACAAAAAGATTTTTATCCAAATGGAGATAGACTTTTTCACGCGGGAAGTCCTGTTGCCGCTGGGTAATGGCAGCGGCTATCTTCTCACTGTTGGTATTTTGTGCTGAAAGAGTCGGGATCAGGCAGGCAAAAATCGCTGCCAGAAGGACAAAAAGAGGGATGCGCATCATCTTGTGTGTTTTGCATTGCTAACGCAGGCAAGTCCACCGGGTTGCCATACGCAATAAACATTCGTCACTTTATGCCGTCTGATGCTGCGGGCGGAGCAGATCACTGACCGTTTTTACGGGATTAAATGTACTGATGGGTACTTCAACAAAGAGCGTAATCCATTTTGCCATGGCTCCATTCCACAGGCCTGGCAGTTCCTGGGCCTTCAATTCCCTCCCATCTTTTGATTTATACGCGACAAAACCGGTTTTTGGATCGCGGAAGCTCAGTAAGTCATAGCTTTCTCCAGCATGATTACGGGTTGCGCAAACGAGGTCAACCGGATTAAAGTGCGTCGCGTCCTGCATCAGGGAAGATTGCGTCGGATCATTGGGGTCAATTTGTGCGCTTTCAGCAATCTGGAGCGAAACGCTTCCATCGCTGTTTTCCACCCAAAATGGACCACCTCCTGGTTCACCTTCGTTTTTGACCATACCACAAACCCGCATCGGCCGGTCCAAAACTGCCATCAGGCTTTCGGGATCCTGTGCATCAGTTTCGATGCAAAGTGAAGTCTTTACAAATTGTTGCACTTCTGCGATCAAGGCTTCGGAAGGTTCTTTCTGGAGTCGGTCCAGATAAGTAAACACCTTTTCCTGCGTGTCAAGTAAAAGACCGGCGATGGCTTTTTTATAGGTAAAAGTATCTGCTTTCAGATGATCTGGCACAACATTGTCGATGTTTTTGATGAACATCACATCCGCGTCCAGATCATTGAGGTTTTCGATCAATGCACCATGCCCACCGGGGCGGAAAAGTGGCGTGCCATCCTCATTGCGGAAGGGCTGGTTGTCCATGCTTACAGCAATGGTATCGGTAGAAGCTTTTTGCTCAGAAAAAGAAATGTCAAAGCTCACACCAAACATCGCCTCGTATTTTGCCTGAACGGCATGGACCAATTCTTCAAATTTGGGACGGTGTTCAGGTGAAACCGTGAAGTGGAGGTAAGCCGTTCCACCAGTGGTGGTGGCATAATTGGCTGCTTCAACCAGATGCTCTTCGACTGGCGTACGGGCCCCGTCCTCATACTGATGGAAGGCCAGCAAACCTTTGGGGAGATTTCCATAGTTGAGCCCTTTTTCTGTCAACAGATGTTGGATCAGGTCTCTCGGTGTTTGCGCCGTCAGAGGGCTGTCAAAGGTTTTGCCAAGATCAGCTGTAAAGGCGAAATCGGCAAGCTTTCTCAGATACTGGGCCGCAATACCTTCCGGAGGGATTTCGCCACTATCCAATACAGCAAACAAAGCTTTGAACATGCGACTGGCGGCTCCGGAAGCCGGAACAAATTTGATCACTTTCAGTCTCGGCAAAGCTGCTTCATAGCGGTTAATGGCCGCTTGCAGCGCCTTCTCATCCAGGCGGATGATCCCATCTCCGACCGTGGCGGCACGGCGGATGTTGAGGAAAGGGAATCCAGTCTTGAAGTTGTCAAGCTGTTGCTGAACAGCTGGGAGATCAGAGCCTCTTTGGGCAAGAAATTGGAGATCTTTTTCGGTTAGCATAGGCGGTGAGGAATGAGCCGCAAAATAGCCCAATTCACCAGAAAATCCCAGCTAAGGAATGATCAGTTTTCGGGAAATATCAGGTATTCAGGTGGAACAGAATCTGTCAACCAGACGCCATTGGCAGATCGAAAGAATGTGTGTCCCGCCCGGTGCATTTCCCCGGCTTTGACTTGCAGCAGGACCAGGACGCCGTGTCGGTTGCCCACCTGGGTTGCAGTTGCTGCATCGGTAGAGAGATGGACGTCATGGCGCGACATCTTTTTGAGGCCTTCCTGCCTGATTAAGTCAATGTATTGTTTGGCGGAACCATGATACAGCAGCTCGGGTGGTTCAATGGCTTCATAGCCAAGTTCGACCGTAACCGAATGGCCTTGTGAGGCCCGGATTTTGGTCCTGTCTTCACTGAAGGCAAAACGTTTTTTGTTGTTGGTTCGGACGATCTCATTCAGTTCTTCTCGTGTTGTGGCGCGGCCTGCGGCAGCCAGTTTGCCGAGAAGTACGTCTACATCGACCCAGCCCTGCGGGTCCAGTTGGAGGTTGATGGTTTCCGGTTTGTGTCTGAGGACAAGGCTAAGAAAGCGTGAAGTGGTATTGTGTGTTTTCATTGATAAAAAAAGAAAAGAAAATTTGGATGATATATCCGACTGCCCTACATTTGCACAGCAATCGAAAATCGTTCTTTTGCAATACGGGAGCTTAGCTCAGTTGGTTCAGAGCACCTGCCTTACA
>JBCBZF010000619.1:0-4432 GCA_039815525.1 Bacteroidota bacterium
ACATAAGACCGACTGCTTTCCGGGAAAAGTCCACGTAAGACCTTGTTGTCCACCTCACTGTCATTCATACTACTGGTAAAATCAAGCTCCCCAGCAGCATACATCTGGTGAACCTGCGCAATGGTCGCCGGGAATGTCTCGCCCTTTTTCCAGAAATATTGTTTCATTCTATTCAGGCGTTCCCATAAGCTGGATGAGAGTTGCTGATACAATTCTTCCTTAAATGGTCCATCTAGAACATCAGGCTGACCACCTAATTCAACCAACCAGGCTTTCAGTAAGCTAAAGCCAGTAAACTCATTGGCGAAGGTAAAACGACCGGGATTTGCTTTTACCCAATCTTCCAATTCTACCAGGCTTTGGGGAGGTTCCGCGACGCGTTCAGCATTGTATATGATGGTTTGCTGTACACTGCCCCAGGGTGCTTCCATGCCTTTGGTTTCCTCCTGAAAATCGTATTTGATGAAAGGATTGTTCAAGTCCAGATATTCGGCATTGGGCAGTTTATCGACAAACGGACCATAGAGAGCATTGATCTGACGGAGTTGGAAAAAAGTTTCGCCATTGATCCAGCACATATCAATTTCACTCTGGTCTTTTCCCGCTTCCATTTCAGTCAGAAGGACGGAAACAATCATATCTCCCTGCCCACCCGAAATTTTTAGATCTATCCCGTACAAATCCCTGACAGATGGGATCACATACTCATTCATATAGGCATTGATCTCCGGATCACCCTGCCACATCATGAAGGTGACCTCGGTGCCACGGGCCGCATCTTGTACGGCCTGCCAGTTTTCCAGGGAAATGTCTTTGGTCTCTGTGGCGGGGGGTTGACAGCCCAACAGCACAAGTCCTGCCAGAATGAATAAGAAATACTTCATGGAGTCGTGATAAAACTCAACAGGTTTCAAAAACCTGTTGAGTTTGATTGAATCTTCGATTAAAAATAATAATTCGCGCTCAGCTGAACCTGACGAGGTGGCGAAGCATTGCGACGTACCAATACGCCAGACGCAGTCGAACCAGCCTGTACCTGATTACTTTGCGTGGCATTGTTGAAGTAGCCGCTTAGGTTGGCTGCGTTGAAGACATTGAATACATCAGCACGCAGACGAATTTTATTTGGCCCAGCCGGAATCTCGTATTGTACCCCTATGTCAAAGGTGTTTGCCCAGGGCAAACGATCACTGTTACGGCTTTCACCGGGATAGCGGTCGCTATTACCGACATACGCATCACCAAAGGAACGCCCATCACCATTGAGATCTGTGGTGCCAAGTGGATTGCCATTTGCATCCAATTCATTCACGTTTGGAATGCGGTTGATTGGCTGACCACTTTGCAGCAGCATCGCGAGTGAGAAGCTGAGATTGTCAATTGGATAGTAGTTGACGAATCCGTTCAGAACATGGGTCCGGTCATTGATGGACGGGCCCCATTCAGCTTCAAAGTCATTGCCATCCATGGCGCGGAAGTTGATGTCTTCGGTATTGTTGCGCAGTTCTGATAAGGTATAAATCAAGCGGAAAGAGTAATTGTCATTGCCTCTCTCTTTTTGAAGATTAAAAGATGCCGCCCAATAACGAGACTCTCCACCTGACTCACTGATGACGACATTTCTGGCTACACCGCGCACCCGTTCACCATCGATCAAAGCGTAGTTGCCAAGTGAATCGGACAGAATTGGAATCGGACGGCTGGCGTCAGCTTCAGCCTGCGTACGCACGATGACATTGGCTGGATCATTGATTGGATAGGCAGCTGCTCCATTGAGGTTGCGTAAACGGAATAGATTTGAGGTGCGATTATGAATCACATCTACATAAAAGAGGACGTTGTCATTCACCTGATGCTGATATCCCAATGAAAATTGATGACTCAAAGGATTGTCGTAGCCATTGGGATTGAGGATTCTTCTTTCGCCAGAGAAAACACTTTGACGTTGTTCCTGTAATTGGTCGAATGTTGCGCCTTGACGATAGGCAACATCTGTTTGGGTACCACCCAAATTCCCATCAAATAAGGCCGCCTCAACATCGGTATCAGCTGGCAATTGGCCAATCCGAACCAATTCTTCGATCTGCTTGCGATAATCAGCGTCAGTGGTGTTTTGCTGCAATGCATCGCTGTGAATGGCATACAGGACTTTATCATAAAAAATGCCATAACCACCACGCAGAGAGCTTTTGTTGTCCAACTTATAATTAAAGCTGAAACGAGGCGCAAGATTATTCAGGTCGCCAGAAGATGCTGCTCCGCGAGACAGATCGTCATAATCGTAGCGCAGTCCCAGGGTCAGGTTAAGACGGTTAGAAGCAGAATATTGATCTTCTACATAAACAGAATAAATCGTCTGACGTTTTCCAAAGGCAGCCGGACGTAACTCTACATTGTAGTTCAATACTTCAACATCAGAAGGAATATCATTTACATTCAGGGCACTCCCCAGGTTGCGGGTACGCAACGCGGACAACTGGTCCGCATTGAGCTGAACCAGATAATTGCCATTGACATTGCCACCACCAAAGAGCTCGTGGTCAGCGCTGATGATTTCTGCACCAGTTTTAATGGTATGACGACCAGCCAGGAAGGTAAATTTCTGCTGAAATTGAAGGGTATTTTCGTGAGCGTCGAAAATGTAGCCTGGATGCCCAAGTACTGCGATGGTGAAACCATCCGGATCGAGTACACTCACCTGTGGACTGTTGATCTGATCAGCTTTGCCATAGTTCCAGCGGAAGCTGGCGTATTGCAGATTGGTTTCGGACAGGAAATTGTCCCCCACATAAGTGTTTTTCGAAGCAATCAACAAAGAATTGCGGTCCTGACTGTTGCCGGAAGAAGGGAAAGCCACCCCGCCTTCCAGTCCCCCACCCTGCCGGTCGATATTGACCAGACCGCCATTGACACGAATGGATGAACGGAAGCGATTGCTCCAGTGATGATCCAGTTTCGCAGACAGCAGGGTAAAGCGATTGGTACCACGGACGGTTTCATTGACCCCCAGTTGCGGTACATTCAGCAGGTTGTCTTTCAGGTCAATGATTTGTTCAGCATTGACGTAGTAAAAAGTTTTGTCCTTTTTAATCGCACCGCCAAACGCAAAACCTGCCTGATAGCGCTGAAAGCCGTCTTTTACCTGATTACCACTCAAATCACGCTGGATAAAAGGTGATTCAGCATCCAGAACTGCACCGGGACGGGTCACGAAAAAAGCTTCGCCTGAAAAATCATTGCTGCCAGAACGGCTGGTGATATTGATGACACCATTAGCGGTATTACCAAATTCTGTGGAATAGTTGTTTGTAAGAACGGTTACATCCTTGGTAAACCCAACTGGAATACGGAACTTCTGACCACCCAGAAAGCGCTCATTATTGTCCATCCCATCAATCAGATAATTGTTATAAAGGGAATTCGCACCATTGATCGAGACATTGGGTGCTTCAGGATAAAAGCCTGTGGCCTGGGTTACATTCGGAAGGCGGAATAAAACCCGGGTGATGTCTCTACCTTCGATGGGTAGATTTTCTACTTCCTCTTGACTCAGAGAAGAAGCAACCTCTGCATTGATCGCATTGATGCGGGTCGCAACATTTCCACCAATGACAACTTCTTCCAGTTCATAGTCTTTGCGGGGCCGCATGCCAATGCTCACACTGGCGGTGTAGTTGGTTCGCAGAACAATGCCACTGGCTTTTTCTTCAAAAAAATTGTCGGTTTCCTTGACTGTGGCAGTGTAGATTCCGGATAGAGACAGACCGGTAAACAGGGCCTTTCCCTGGGAAGAGGTTTGCAAGCTGGCTTCATAGCCAATGCCAGCGTTGGAGAGAACCACGGTAACATTCTCCAGTGGTTGGTTATTGGACAGATCAACGACGTTTACTTCGAGATTGACCTGTGCAGATATAGTTATGGCGTAAACAGCAAACGCCAAAAACGATAACAAAGATTTCATTTGTTTCGGTTTGGATAAAAAATGTAATGTGAATAGACAGTCGACAGATTTAGATGCCGACCGAAAAAGAGAGGAATGGATCAGATGGTGGTCCGCGCAGGGGTTTGGGGACCTCAAAAACCGCCGCCACATAACGCATTGGTTCGATATGGGAGTAATCGTTTTCTCCCAACAGTAAATCCTTCAATAAATAACGAAGCGGATGACTGAGTGCATGATCTTGCAACAATCGCCTCACATCACGGATTGAATCCAGATCCTGTTTGGTTCCAAGGCAGAGAATGTCTTCTGCTGCTGCTTGCATAAGCTCCGAAAACAAGCGACTGGTCTGCCAGCTCAATTTCAGAAAGGAAGCCCGATTCCAATTGGTCCGATGAATGCCAAGCAAGTATACGCCCCCATCTGTCGAAGGACCAAGGATATTTCTGCCATCTTCCAGTGCTGTCCTGGCTTGCTGAAGGTCCGATAATG
>JBCBZF010000083.1:0-11214 GCA_039815525.1 Bacteroidota bacterium
AATTCCTTGCTATTGACATGCTGATATAAGCGGTGGATTGGTGAACTATTTCAAAGGGATAAGGTCTTGCAAGCTTGATGAAATTGCTTGGGGGGCAGGATGCCGACGAGATGGACCCGGCACATGAAGACAAGTTTTTTTCAATGTCGAAAGGAAGGATCAGGTGGGGCAGGGGGCCAACTCATGGTCGGGATAGCAACTGCTGATTTTTTACTGAAGTTTGGGAGAAATAGGAATGAAGGTAAAGAAGTTGAATCCATTCGATGCGCTTTAAATACTTTTAAGAGATTTTTGCTCTGGGGGTGAATTCCCTTTGAGACGCTTCAGTTGATTCAAAATTCAGAAATATACAGTTACTGAATTTTTGTTTTTGCTCAGGTTTAAAACAGATGTAAGAATCGGCTGGACAAAACCGATCAAAAAGCTTTGCCCAGCCGGATACATAGGTGTTTAACTTGAGCTTTGCTTAAGGCAGCTGTCTGTTAGTTTTTATCCTTCCTTCATACTTTTCCACAGATGAAAAGTATGCAAAAATCAAGGTCAAAAAATGCTGCCAAGCCCTGCATCCCGGTCTCCGAACCGGGACCTCCAACGCCACCCCCTCCCGACTTTTCGGGATTTGACCAAACCAACGCACTTTTTATACTGGTAGACAGATCTTTACAAGATTCTTAGCCAAAACTCACGTTGTTGATTGTTGCTTCTTGGGTGGGGTGGCCCATTCCCAAATTTCCCCTTCATGGAGGCAGGCATAGATTTGGTCCCGATACTGATTACAGCTTTCATCCGTCAGACTTCTGTCCAATGCCTGAAGAACCACCCGTAGCAAAAGATTCTTCTGATGGGGCCGCAAAGCGAGTTTTTTCCTGACGTGATCGCTTAATTCCCGATAATGACTTTCTGCCCGAACCTCCAGACGTTCAATTAAAGCGGCTGTTTCTCCCAGACTTTCCCGGACTTTGGCACCAATCTGCTCTTCATCCATTGTGTCGGCCACCACCAGGGAAAGATCTCGTTTGACTGCTGGCATACTGGAAATCGGCTGGTAAGGTGTAAGATTCTGCATTTGTACCGCGATTTTAGGGTGAGAAGAAGCGACTAGTCGGATGTCATGCATCTTTTTACGTAGCATGAGGATACGATCCAGCCCCAGGCCCATGGCCAGACCACTCAGTCTGTCTCCGACTGTGAGATTTTCACTGAGCAGATCAGGATGGGCAAGACCACATTCGCCTACTTCAATCCAATTGCCTTCATCCAGGACATCGATTTGCAAACCATTGAGTGTATAGGGATGAACCCGCTTTTCCAGCCGATAGTCTCTGCCGGGTAAGAGCTTATTGATGACAATTTGAATCATCTCCAGCATATCCTCATCCTTCATGGGCTTTTGGCAGATACGCCATACATCCATCTGATGGATTTCTGCCAAATGGAGTCGGTCAATGCAATCCCGTCGATAGACCAGTCCGGGGCAAATGATGAGATCATTCCCGTGAAGTTGAGGCTCAAGATGCTGCATTGCATGCGGAATCATGGCCGTCGTACTGGTGCGGAGCAGAGCCGTGTCGCAGACATAGCGGGTATAACGTGCCGCGCGCGCTGGTCCGTCAGCCGGATAGCGAAGCCGGTCGTAATTATCAGCAATTGAGACAATGGGACTTTCCCGGTAAATGTGTGTCTGTATGCCCCAGCTTTTGTGAAGGGCGTCAGCGACCTCCTCGATGAGGAGTTGAATGGCGTGTGGGCCTTCGTCCGGATTGCTGAGGTCTCGTTGATTCATGGCCTGTTGTAAGGCCGCTTTGGTTAAAAGATTCATGATTCTCGGTGATAAAATGAAACAAAGCCGAAATGGGTTCGGCGCGATATGTTGCCCCCGAACCGAGAATAGAACCGGATGTAGAAAATTGGATCAGCTCACAGCATGTGCAACAAACCCTTGCAACCCGGGACGGTTCGAGGGCTTGATAAATCGTTGATATGTTGTGGCGTAGTGCATGTGTAAAAATGACTCTCCGTTGCAAACGGGAAAGTAGGGGCTGGGGTTTCAGAGAGGGGGGAAATCCAAAAGCCCCAAACCGAAGTTCAGGGCTTTGACCATGCCAAATTCTAATCAGCCAGTTGTAGAATCCTATTGGTCTGTTCGATTTCATCCGGGAAAATGGTGTGCGGCGCATTGGGATAAATGCGTTCATTGACTTCCGCACCCATCTCCGTCAGAACTTTGGTGGTATCCTTTACCCGGTGCAGTGGCACATGTCCATCCACATCACTGCAACCCAGAACCACCGGTGTACCAGCAAAATCGCCCTGATAATTGCTTTGATCAATGACTGGTCCGATCAGTCCACCGCTGTAGAGGAATATTCCTCCGTAGCCTTCCGCATGTCTTGCTGCAAACTCTGCCGTCAGGCAGGCTCCCTGGGAAAATCCCAGCAGATATATGTCTTTGGCTGTAAATCCGACTGCTTTGACATCTTCTACCATTGCTTGTAAGACTGCCAATCCACTGCTCAGGCCGGGTTCATTTTGCGCTGTTGGCGCCATGAAGCTCAGCGGGTACCAGGTGTTGCCTTTCGCTCTGGGGGCGAGCAAGGCAAAATCCTTGAGCGTAAGATGATCAGCGAGCCCCAGAATGCCTGTTGGATCGGCCCCCCGGCCATGCACCATGATCATGACTTTTTTTGCCTGATCGAGCGCAATGCCTCGTTGTTCAAAATCTTTATTGTGCTGATGCATATTTCTCTGGTTGAATGATAATGGGTTCCAATAATCCTTCGATATATGTCCGGCGATGCTCCTCCCAGGAAGGCAGTTTGAGACTTTCGCCCAAATGCTTCACATCTTCATCGTAGAGGAAGCCGGGCGGTGTGGTCGCCACTTCAAACAGGACGCCACCGGGCTCACGGAAGTATATGGAGTGAAAATACTGACGATCCAGAACCTGGGTTGGATAGTAACCAGATGACATCAGTTTTTCCTGTAATGTCAATTGGTCTTCATCCGTCTGGGTATCAAAGGCAATGTGATGAACCGTCCCACTGCCCCCCACACCGTATCGGGTATCCTGGTTCCAGACGATGTCCACAAACTGGCCCGGTTTGGCCCCTGCTGGTGCGTATCTCCGCCTTGAGCCAGATTCCTCAATGAACTGATAGTCCAGGTGATTGGTCATAAGAGCCTCGGTCCTTTCGTAGGTATTTTCCCACAATTCCACCCCATAAAACCCACGAATCGAATGTTCGAGCGGAATATGGCCATAGCTGAATGGGGCTCTTTCGTCCCGATCATTGGCAATGAGCTCCAGCCCAAGACCATCCCGGTCTTCGAAATAAACCACTGCTTCTCCGAAGCGTTCCTGAGGTGGGCGGTGCTTCACTTCGAATTGCGTAAAACGTTTGAGCCAGTAGTCGAGCGAAGTCGCAGGAATCGAAAAGGCTGTCGTAGCCGCTTGTCCGATACCATGGCGGCCTGGCTGAATGTTGTGAAACGGGAAAAAAGTCATGATGGAACCAGGCGTACCCGTTTCATCTCCATAATAGAGATGGTAGACATCTGGTGCGTCAAAGTTGACGGTCTTTTTGACCAGCCGCAGGCCAAGGATGCCCACGTAAAAATCTACATTCTGTTGTGGACTGGATGCCATGGCAGTGACATGGTGCAGTCCGTTAATCAGTTGCTTTGCCATGATATGAAGTGTTTGTCTGTTTGTTTGAAAAAATGTCTAATCAATCTTTGGTAGCACACTTTCGATTTGCGCTCGATTTACTTCTTCCCAATCCGGCAGCTTCAGCTCCATGCCCAGGTTTTCCTTGCTTTCATCCAGGGTAAATCCAGGCGGAATGGTGGCGATTTCAAATAGTACGCCACCCGGCATACGGAAGTAAATGGAGTGGAAATATTTCCGGTCTTTTACCTCTGTTACCTTTAAGTCCAGTTCATCGACCAGACGCTGACGCATGGCCAGCAGGGCCTCATCACTTTCCAGCCGCCAGGCGACGTGATGAACCGTACCGATGCCATTTTTGCCTCTTTCCCGGTCCTGATCATCGCTGATGTCCACCAACTGCCCTGCTTTCCCTTCCTGGGCAGCAAAACGGGTGATCTTCCCTTCAGTCCCCACTTTTTTGAAACCGAACTCCTCCATCAGAAAGGTAAACGTTGCATCCACCTCAGCGATGGAGAGCGTAACGGAGTGAAAACCGCGGATTGCCACTTCGGCATCAATTTCGTCCGTGGTCCACGGGAGGCGCTCGTCATCAGCACCGACGATCTCCAGAATCAGACCGGCCGGATCTTTGAAGCGCAGAACCTCTTCACCAAAGCGATTGCTTTTTCCCACCTGCACGCCAGCGGCGGACAGACGATCTGTCCAGAAGCCCAAAGAAGACTTTGGGGCAGAAAAAGAGGTTACGGCCACCTGCCCCGTGCCAATGCTTCCCTGGCGCACACCCTGATTTTTGTAGGGGAATGTGGTCATGATGGTCCCTGGCGTACCGACTTCATCGCCATAGTAAAAGTGGTAAACCTGATTGTTGTCAAAGTTGACCGTCTTTTTCACCAGACGCTGACCGAGAACTTTGGTGTAAAAATCATAGTCTTCCTGGGCGTCATTGACCGTTGCGGTCACGTGGTGAATGCCTTTGATGAGATATTTCGTGTCCATATCGATTGTCTTGTTGAGACAAAGGTGCGGACAATTCGCGCAGACGGAAATGGTGAAATCGAGGTGGCTGTTGTAAAAATCGAGGCTACAGGCTCAGATGTTGTTCCCGGAAGCTCGAAAAGGTCTCACCCTGGTGCTTCTTGAAGGCTTTGCTAAAGTGCGCATTGTCATCGAATCCAATCTCCCAGGCGATTTCTTTCATGCTCATATCCGAATAAAGCGCGAGGCGTTTGGCCTCCCGCAGGATGCGGTTTTGGATCATGTCTTTGGCCGAAATACCACTTTCGCTTTTGATCACCTCATTGAGATAAGCACTGCTGAGATGCTGCTTGTCTGCGTATTCTTGTACTTTGTGAAGGCTTTTGAAGTGCGTTTCAATGTCTTTTTTAAAGCTACGGACAATTTCTGCTTTGCGGCTGTTTCGGAAAAGGTGTGTCTGCTGTGTAGACTGTTTGATGCGCTGGCAGATGAGGAGAAATTGTTTGAGCAGGGCACCAATGATGTCTAAATGGTGAATTTGTCCGGCCTGATATTCGGTTTGAACAGACCGGAGAATAGACAGAAGTTTTTCCTGCTGACCGCCAGGAATGGACAAGGGCGGTGCATCATCACAATTGAAAAAGAGATCCAGATCAAACAATACCTTGGGGACAATGCTGTATCGCTGTAAAAAATCATGGGTAAACAACATGACCTCACCCGAGGGTGGGGAGCTTGCGATGAGATGGTGGATTTGTTCGGGACTGATAAAATAAACAGTATGATCTGCGAGGGGATAATGCTGAAAATCGATATGATGGGTACCCTTTCCTTTTTCAACATACATCAGCACGAAATAATCGTGGCGGTGCGGTAATTCCTGTTTGGAGGGCAGATTCGCCTCAATTGCAGCCATGCTTTTCCAGACAAAAAGACTGCCGAGTTGTTCGATGCGGATGTTGGACACAGAAGCCATGCAAGAAGTTGCGCTTTTTCCAACTAACATGGGCGGGATGAAAGATGTTTTTGCTAGTTTGGGTAAAACATCCTCACAATCATTCATGAATCTTGAGATAAAAGATCAACTTTTCCTGGTCGGTGGTGCCTCTGGCGGTCTTGGCCGCGCCATTGCGGAAACACTGCTCGCCGAAGGAGCGAAGGTACTGGCTGTTTCTCGTTCGGAAGACAAACTGCAAGCTTTTCAGACTTCTTATCCTGATCAACTTGAATATCTGGCTGCGGACCTCACGCAGTCTGAATCACTTCCGCTTCTACTGGACGCGATCGGCGACCGCCTGCTCTCTGGCGCAGTCATCAATGCAGGCGGACCGCCTGCCATGCCGGTGATGCAAACCACTCTCCCGGATTGGGACGAAGCCTACCGCACGGTGGTGCGCTGGAAAATTGCTTTGACCCAGGCTTTGGTCCCCAAGATGATCGAAAAAGGCTATGGCCGGATGCTCTATATAGAAAGCGTTACGGTTAAACAGCCCAAGGAAAATCTGGTCCTCAGCAATTCGATGCGGATGGCGGTGGTTGGCTATGTCAAAACCCTTTCACAAGAAATCGCCAATACTGGGGTAACGCTCAATATTCTTGGACCAAGCTTTCATGCGACCGAGCGCCTTGACAATCTGGTCCGCAAAAACAGTGAACTGAAAGGCATAAGCGAAGCGGAAGTCCGTGCGTCTATCATTCAGCAAGCCAAAGTGGGTTTCATTGGCCGACCAGACGATTTCGCTTCACTGGCCGTATGGTTTCTCTCACCCGTTTCCCGCTACATCACCGGACAGACCATCAGTGTGGATGGGGGGAATGTACTGGGATCGATGGGATGAGGGAAGAACGAGCGCTGCCCCAGACCACGATCCGGGGGGGCAGGTGAGAGCTTTTTACGTTTTCTCTCTCCTCTCTTCTGACGCCTTTTTCCTGTTTTCTATCGACCATGGACCATCGACTAAGGACTTTAAGTTACTATCTATATGCAACGCTACATCCTGCTACTCAGCCTGATTGTTTTTTGCTTACCTACTCAGGCACAGCGCAAGAAGAAAAAAGCCAAAGCCACTACTCAGGACAAGTGGCAGCCAGTGAATGATACGCTCTTTCAATCCTTGAAATGGCGCAATGTCGGTCCATTTCGGGGCGGACGCTCCGTGGCGGCCACTGGCGTACCTGGCCAAACCGATACTTATTATATGGGCAGTGTTGGTGGGGGTGTCTGGAAAACCACCAATGGTGGGCAAGTTTGGCGCAATGTCAGTGATGGCTTTCTCAAAACCGGTTCGGTCGGGGCTTTAGCGGTTGCGCCATCTGATCCGAATGTGGTGTATGTTGGCATGGGCGAAGCACCGGTCCGTGGGGTGATGACCTCACACGGAGACGGGGTCTATCGTTCCACCGATGCAGGGAAAAGCTGGACCCATCTGGGCCTCGAAAAAGTACGCCAGATTTCCAAAATCAGGGTGCATCCCCATGACCCGGATGTGGTCTATGTAGCGGCCCAGGGCAGTCCTCATGCCCCAACCAAAGAAAGAGGAGTGTATCGCTCTACTGATGGAGGCCGAAACTGGGAATTGGTGTTGCAGGTAGATGAAAAAAGTGGGGTCAGTGATTTGAGCATGGACCCCAACAATCCGAGAGTCTTGTATGCTGCATTCTGGGAGCATCAGCGTTTACCCTGGAAAGTGGTCAGTGGTGGCCCGGGCAGCAGCATTTGGAAGACGGTAGATGGAGGTGAAAATTGGCAAAAACTGGAAAAAGGTTTGCCGGATGTCGTGATGGGGAAAATTGGTGTATCGGTCAGTCCGGCCAATTCGAATCGGGTCTATGCGATCATAGAGTCGGACAAAGGAGGACTGTATCGTTCGGATGATGCAGGAAAAAGCTGGCGACTGGTCAATCCTGATCGGGTGCTGCGCGCACGGTCGTGGTATTATATGCATGTGTTTGCCGATCCAAAGGATGCGGAAACTGTCTATGTGCTCAACGCACCCATGCTGAAATCCACCGACGGTGGGAAGAGCTTTCAAATCGTCGGTACACCGCATGGCGACAATCACGACCTCTGGATACATCCCGACAATCCGCAGATCATGATCAACGCCAATGATGGCGGCGCGAACATTTCCTACAATGGTGGCAAAAGCTGGAGTACCCAAAGCAATCAGCCGACGGCGCAATTTTACCGCGTTAATGTTGACAATCGCACGCCCTACTACATCTATGGTGGCCAGCAGGATAATTCCACTGTGGCCATCCCGAATCAGACCAACAATCGCGGCATTCGCAATGAAGATTTTTACGATGTCGGTGGCTGCGAAAGTGCCTACACCGCTTTTGATCCGGATAACCCCAACCTGGTCTACGCCGGTTGCTATCAGGGCATTATTACGGAGAAAAATGTGAAAGCGGATGCGGAAAAAGATGTGATGGCCTACCCCTATCTGGGTTTGGGGAGCAAGCCGTCTGAGGTGCCCTATCGCTTCAACTGGAATGCCCCCATTTTGGTGTCTCGTCATGATCCTACGGTCATTTATCATGCCGGTAACCAACTGCTCAAATCAAGCAATCGGGGGCAAAAGTGGGATGCAATCAGCCCGGACCTGACCCGCAATGTTGCGGAACATTTGGAGGCGGGCGGTGGTCCGATCACCAATGAGGCCGCCGGAGGTGAGGTGTATCATACCATCATGTACATCGCTGAAGCACCCGACGACGCCCAAACCATCTGGGCGGGCTCTGATGATGGCAAAATTCATCTGACCCGTGATGCCGGAAAAAACTGGACTGAAATCACCCCTTCAGCGATGGGCGAAGGCATCGTCAATTGTATTGATGTGTCTGAGCATGATCCGGCCACGGCTTATGTGGCCTTCACCCGCTACAAATTCAATGATTTTACGCCCCATATTTTCATCACCCACGACTATGGACAAAGCTGGACCGATCTGACAAAGGGCATTGATGCTGAAGCGCATGTCAGAGTGGTCCGGGCAGATACCAAACGCAAAGGTTTATTGTATGCGGGCACAGAGACTGGCTTGTATATCTCCTATGACAATGGTGCACACTGGCAGCGCTTTCAGCGGAATCTCCCGATTTGCCCAATTACGGATTTGAAAGTTCATGGCAATGACTTGGTGGCTGCAACGCAGGGACGAGCTTTTTGGGTGTTGGATGATCTGAATCTGGTGCGGGAGACCGGAAAAGATCTTTTTGACAAAGCCTTTCATGCCTGGTCCATCAATCCGGCTTCTCTCTACGGTGGCCCAAGAATTGACAGCATGCCGACGATGGGCAGCAACCCGGATTATGGCGTGGTGATGCATTATTTTCTCGGAGAGGTGGAAGATTCAATTGCCAACAGCCTGAAAATTGAGTTGCTGGATGGTGAAGGGAAGGTTTTACGCAGTTTTTCACCTGATGAAAAAGAAAAACGAAACCAACTGTCCACTGAAACCGGTAGCCATAAAATGGTTTGGGATCTGGCCATGCCCGCCGTCCGTCCGCCCAAGGGCTTGATGGTATTGGGGGGGCAAAGTTCCTATGAGGTCATGCCTGGAAAATATCAGGCGCGCTTTTCGATGGGAGGAGATACCATGCTTCAATCCTTTTTGGTCAAAGCTGATCATCGTTTCGATTTCACATCTGATGAACTGAAACCACAAAAACGTCTGCAAGCTGCGTTATATACTGCAATTGAGGAATTGTATGATGAAATCAAGGACATCCGTCAGGTGAAAGCAGACGCTGAAAGTTTGTTGGGACGGCTGGATGAGGAAAACGAGCAACACAATGCGCTCAAATCCGAGATTGAGGACTTCACCACCAATCTTGACAGTCTGATGGAAACCATGGTACAGGCCAAACAGAAAACCTTTCAGGATGTCATCAATTTTCCCAATCAACTCGATGCCAAGCTCAATCACATTCTGAATACAATCTCTGGTGCGGAACCGCCACTGACCAGTGGCCAACAGCAAAGAGCCGATGATTTGTTGAAAGAATGGGATGCGAAAAAAGTGGCTTTAACCCAATTACTCGATAAAAAACGCAAGGAGATCAATGCCATGGTTCAAAAAGCGGAGATTCCATATTTGAGCCGAAAGCAGGAATAGGGCATTAGGTGCCAACTTTTGAATCGTAACCTACTCGCTTTTTTACGCTGTATTTGCCCGGAAATCCGGCCGATTTGAAAAAAAATGTACACAGCTGTTGATTGATCACGCTGGTCATTCGACTTATCTGCGCACAATTACTTTTTCAAACAAACAAATACAGAAATGAACAAGCTGTCTATTTGGGCTGTATTGGCCTTCTTTTTCCTGATGGTCGGATGTGATGTACCTGAGCCCATGATACCTGTCGAACCGCTTCCACCTATTGCAGGGGAGGATTTCAGTCATATTCCACAAGCCTCATACCCAACAGCAGACGTTGAAGCCGACGGGAACCAGATCAAATTTATCCGTCTGGATCCAGGTCATGCTGCTCCCGGTGCGCGCATTCAGTTGATTGGGCAAAACTTTACTGCAAATCCCGGCGATTATATCCTCTACTTTTATCCGGTAGAGCAGGCTGAAATCGAATGTATCAATGAGGGATTGATCGAGGTAGTGGTCCCCGAAAGTGCACAAAGCGGTGAGGTGATCGTGGTGTACCAGGATGTGGCCTATCCGCTACCCGATTTTGTTGTTGACTGATACCTGATCTATTAAGAGTGAAGAGACATTCCGGCAGAATCATACTGCCGGAATATTTTTTATTCAGCGTTGATGTCCATGCTCCACAGCTCTTTTCCACTTTGGTCAAACAGTGAAAACTTCAGCTTCCGCTCTTTGCGAGGGCCGCTGATGTCCATGATACCATAATTGCGGATACCCACCTGAGAGCCTTTCACGCGCAACGCATTGGGTTCATCTTCTGCATTATGGGGGCCGGAAGTCAGTGGAGAAACCGTGAAATCATAAATCGTGATTCCATCTTTTTCCACCTTTGACAACTCAGAGTGATGCCGGTCTCCGCTGAGGAAAATGACATTTTTGATGCTTTCGCGCGCAATGGCGTTGAGGATGTAGCTGCGTTCTTCTGGGGCAATGGCCGCATAATTTTCGAATCGATCTACGGTATTGACCACTTGTCCCCCAATCATGACAAATTTAAACGTCGCATTGGAGCTGATCAAAGCGTCAATGAACCAGTCCAATTGCTCTTTTCCCAGTATGCTCCGTTTGCCGGTACGTTTATTGTTGGGATCCCGGAAGTAGCGATTGTCCAGCATAAAAAAATCGGCATCTCCGCGACTGAACATGGATGTGGTTCCACCTTTGACATCTGGAAGACCGTAAGATGGATTGCCCCAGAATAATTTAAAAGCACGAAGGGTCAGGTCTTTGTCCCGAAAGGTGCGGTCAGAATTATTGGGGCCAAAGTCGTGGTCATCCCAAATGGCGTAATTAGAGGTAGACGCGAGCAGTGCCTGCATTTCTTTGACGGCCCGGGTATGGGTATTGCGGTGCATAATCCCGGTCCAGCTGTACCAATCTGCTTCCCGCAAATAGGTGTTG
>JBCBZF010001245.1:0-1853 GCA_039815525.1 Bacteroidota bacterium
CTGCCACCATCACACCTCCTAAAGCTTGTTGGGATGTGTATGATGAAAGCGACTGGATCAGTCTACCTTTCCCATTGCGGCAAGCCGCTTTTCGCTTGCGGAATGTCAGAGGACATACCAAGCTATGGCCGCACATTGAAAGGCTCAAGTTGAAAGCCGGATTAACCCGCGGATCGCTCCCGACCGAAATAAGTCAGGAATTACGAACGAAGATGGACCAGGTGGAGCAGGCTTTTTCGGTCGTGAGCGGTCAAACTGGTGCAATTTTCCTTCTGGATGGCATTCTGGTGGGAATTGAATTGGCGCCTGATGCAGCATATTGGGAAGCTTTGCATCGTCTGTTGATTCGTTTTGCCTATGCACCATTGGCGATGATGGATACGCAGGCAGAGAGCAAGACAACTTCTATCTTGACTGAAGATGACTTTCTCAGTAAAAAGCAGCAAGCCGAAGAACAGGAAGCCCAAAGTACGATCGCGATACAGAACGCGAAGCGCCGAGTCAGCGAATTTGGCCAACAATCCTTAGAGGCACAGCCAGAAGGATTGCGCGCTTTTAATCAGGTCATGCGCGTACAGGTAGAAAATATGAACGGGCAGGCAGTGGTGCACAGTGGGCAGGCTGCCTACTTATCCATTTCTCATCAGAAAGTGGGACAGATATAGTTCCAGATTACCGAGAAATAACGAAAGACTCCCTTTGCGGAGTCTTTTGTATTTTGGGGCATGCCCCAATTGACCGAAGCATTTATTCGTAGCCAAAGCAGTCCCAGTGTCTACAGCCGTGGGCAACAGTTGGTGTTTCAGGCCAAAATCTCTGAACTGCACATTTCCCCAACCACGATACAGGCAAAGGCAGAAGGAAGCAGCGGTCATTATCTGGTTAGGATCAGCCTGGGGGAAGAAATTTCTGGTAGCTGTACCTGCCCTTACAAGGGACCGGGTTGGTGCAAGCACTTGGTGGCGACAGCTTTAAGCAGTCTTGGACAGGGACAAACTGATCCGATGCTATTGGATTTTGAGCGATTGGTCGCAGCCTTTGAGACGGACGATCCCCAGTTTGAGGCAGACTTCATACGTTTCCAGGCAACTATCAATGATCATCAACCGGTCCCTGCAAGTATCAAGTCGATGGTTGCTCATTTGTTTGGGCGGTGGGACCGTGCGCAACAAGCTGGTAAAACCTTTGATCTGGATCGCTGGAAGCATTTTATGCAAACATTGACAACTGATCCGGTGAGTAAACATTTTCTGGAGGTGCGCCTGATGGGTTTTGGCTTACATTGGGAAAATTAGCCCTCACCTATCCTTTCTCCGAATCATTACCAGCCATTCCACAAGTAAAAAGTTGCATAGGAACGCCAGCCAATCCAGGCTTCTCCCAATTCATTTAGTTCTTCCTGGGTGGCTTTTCGCTCCATTTGGAGCGCTCTTTTGACAGCGTTTTGTAGCCCGACATCTCCGGTCGGCCAGGCGTCAGGATGCCGCAGGCAACGGAGGGCGATGTATTGTGCGGTCCAGGGGCCAATCCCACGAATCCTGACCAGATGCTTTTCAATCGCCGTTGGATCGGGTAAGGTCAGAAGTTGTGCCTTGGACAAGGTACCGCTTTCGAGTAATTCAGCCACACCGAGCACGTATTCAGATTTGCGACGGGTCAGTTTCAATTCCATCAATTCTTCTACACTTGCGCGCAGGACATCCTTGGGTTGCGGAAAAAACCAATACACACTCCCATCCCACTCAAAAGCTTCACCGTATTGTTCGATGACGCGCCGTCGCAATTGGTATGCAAAAGGCAGATTGATCTGCTGCCCCATAATCGCCCAACACAGCGCTTCAAATAGATCGGGC
>JBCBZF010000494.1:0-5258 GCA_039815525.1 Bacteroidota bacterium
CCCCATTGTAAGGCATATTGTCGCTGCCAGTAGGGAAATGCCACTGGAAGTGATCCTCGATTTCGTATTCCCAGACAATGGCAAAAGATTGCTGGGAGCCGGTTAGCTGCGTCGCCGAAACCTCTATGTTGATGGGGGCATTCAATTCGCCATCAATCAGGATTTGCTCTACATTGTTGAGATGATCAGGGCCTCTTCGGGCCGCTTGCAGCAGGCTGTCAGGATCTGAGGACAAACGCCAGGGATACCAATTGTCTCCGTTCAATTGTGCGCTAAGGTCCAGGTCGTTCACCAGTGCCTGACTGGCTCCAGCTTCTGCTGCCGGATCATTCCAGACCAAAGTAATGTGAATATTGCGGGCATTAGGAACTGGCATGAGCATGAAAGTTTTGATGTCATTTGCACCAATACTATCCGTCACAAAACGTTTTTCTACAATGCTTTGCATGGCACCCCAGGCATTCAGGCTACCATATCCACTTTGGAAGTCTGGCCCAGGAACGCCCACATCATCTGCAGAATTAATCAGAGCTGCTTTGAGCAATGAAGACGGGGGATATTGGTCAAAAGCTTCGCGATATGCCTCTTGCAACAACAAAGACGTACCTGAGACCAGGGCCGCAGCATTGGAGGAACCAAAAACGCTGTATGCAACCAATTCTGGTTTGATTCGACCGTCATAAGCCGGCCCGCGGGACGAAAACGGCAGGACGTTTCCGGTGGTGTCCGTGGCACCAACGGTCAGGATGTTTTTGGCCATCTTAAAGTTGCCGGTCAGGTTGGCGGTAGAAGCCATGCCCTGATACAATCCCTCTTCAGGTATGCCCTCTCCCTCATTGCCAGATGAAAATACGTGCAACAGTCGGGGAAGGCGATTGGCGCTTTGATCAAAAGCTTCTGCCTGGACACCGTAAAAATTTTCAATGCTGGTGCCATAGCTATGATTTTGAACCCATATTTTTCGGTTGGCGAAAGCGGTATCCGGATCAGGTAGAACAAGGGCGAAGTCAGATGAAATCAATTTAGACCGTGGGGCAATACCTCTCCCTGTAACAAACGAATTGCCTGCTCCGGCAATGATGGTCGCCATCTCTGTGGCATGTTGATCTGATTCAGCTGCTGCCAATGGCGAAGGAAGACTCCGATTGCGCAAGTCGATATCTTCTTGATCATACGCCCGTTCCTGAACGGAAATCCGAAGCTTCTGTCCCTGCCATTGTGGATAAGCATGATGGATGCGGTTAATGCCATTGGGATTGAGATTCAGATCAAGTACCCTGGACTCCGTTTGGGGATGGGGAGATTCAATGCCGATGTAGGTAATGTCTTCTCTCAATCGGTCTAAGGATTGGAGAAACGCCTTTTTTCCAAACAAGAAAAATATCTTTCCGTGCTGAACCCATTTGACACCCTCAGCATAAGTTTCCAATACATGACGTGTGTGTAATGGCCGTGCGCTCTTCATCACAAAATGGGTAGGTGAAAGCTTTGGCCAACTGATATATTTTGGGGATTGGAAGGTTTTAGGGTGCTGGGAAAAAATGAAAAAAGGGAAATTGAATATTACTAAATATAAGACTATCAGTGAGTTGGCCCTTTTGTGCATGTTTCGAAGGTGATTTTTTCTTAGCTGAAATATGGGAAATTATTTAATACGAATTTGGAATTAAGCAATTTTTGTCTCTATCTTTTGGATCACACTTCATTAACAAAAACGTCAAACTCATGAGAAAATTCACTCATTGTTTGCGGCTAGCATCTCTATGTCTTTTCGCTACTTTGGTCGTAGCATCTTGTTCGAATGACAAGGTCGCTCCTGAGGTACAGGAATTCATTACCGCAGAAACAAAAGCCCAATTCAAAGAACTTGGATTTGATGTCTCCGACATCGACAAAGTCCCTGCTGACAATCCACTGACGGAGGAGGTAGAACCAGGTGATAACTATCTGCTGGAAGGCGATATCGTTATTTCTCCTGAGCAGTTGGAGAAAATGCTGACGTCCGATATCCACCATACTGGTGCAGTGGGTGAGCAGTATCGTACGTTCAATCTGGTTGGTGGGCTGCCGCGTACCATCACCGTGATTGGATATACGGGTGGTAGTCTTGCTTTGACCAGCAAAATGCGTACTGCCCTTCAGTGGGCCGTGAACAATTACAATGCTTTGAACACCGGCCTGACTTTTTCGCTGTCTTATGGCACCAACTGGCAGCCAAGAGACATCGTGGTCTACAAAGTCAATAACAGTGGAGGCGGTGGTTCTGCTGGTTTCCCCAGCGGCGGCAATCCCTATAAGTTTGTGCAGATCAACTCCGGTACCAATAGCTTCAGTACCAATGTCAATGAGCACGTGATCACGCACGAAATCGGACACTGTCTCGGTCTCCGTCATACAGACTACTTCAACCGTTCACTCTCTTGTGGATCTGGTGGAAACGAAGGTTCTGCTGGCGTAGGTGCCGTACATATTCCTGGCACGCCTACTGGTTTTGATGCCAACTCTATCATGCTGGCTTGCTTCAGTTCCAGCGAAGATGGTGAGTTTGGCCCATTTGATCGGGTCGCCCTGGAATTTCTGTACTAGAAATCTGAATTTACACTCATCGTGTACGTCCTCTCATCTTGTTTGGGAGGACGTTTTCGTATTGTGGTATATTTTGGAAGACTGATTTGCCCGCCATAGAATGTAGTCCTGCATACATGTGCGTCTCACCGGTGAATCATTGCATATGCTAATACCAATCTGTTTTCCACATGAAACGACCCGCCACTTCCGTTTACCTACTATTGCTATGCCTTACGTTCTGTCAGTTCGCTTCCTGCTCATCAGACAGACCAATCCCCCAATCCGCTGAGCCGATCTCCGCTGACATCCAGTCTGAACTGAATAAGTTGGGATATGATGTATCGGACTTCGAGACAATCCCAGCTGACAATCCATTGACAGACGAGATTGAGCCGGGCAAAAATTTCCTGATTGGAGGTGATATGGTCATACGTCCCGATCAATTGATTGAGATGCTGGAAGCTGAGGCTAGGCATCCAGGTGTCGGCAATGAACATTATCGGACGTGTAATCTGGTCACTGGATTGCCCCGTACCATTGAAGTGATTGGTATGAATGGTGGAAGTCCTGCGCTCACCACGAAAATGCAGACTGCTCTAAATTGGGCCATTTACAACTACAATACACTCAACACGGGCCTGACCTTCAGTTTGACATTTGGAACCAATTGGCCCGGAAAAGACATTATCGTGTATAAAGTCAGCAATGGTCAGGCCGGTGGTCAGGCAGGATTTCCTTCCGGTGGCAATCCCTATCAATTTGTTCAGATCTTTGATGGCATGGAAAACTACAACACCAATGTCAATGAACATGTCATGACCCACGAAATCGGGCATTGTCTTGGACTGCGTCATTCCGATTGGTTTGATGTTTCATTCTCCTGTGGAAGCGGTGGAAATGAAGGGACGATCGGCAACTGCGCGATTCACATTCCCGGCACACCCACCGGTCCCGATGCCACCTCCGTGATGCTGGCCTGTTTTGATGCCAATGAAAATGGGGAGTTTGGACGTCTGGATCGGGCGGCTTTGGAATTTTTGTACTGATAAGTTACGTCAATGAAAAGAGGGCGTTTGATTTGTCCGGTACTTAAGACAATACGATCCGGAGAAGTTGTCTCGGAACAGGATCATTTTGCGTCTTTCATTCATCCTCTTTTTCTCTGCCTCTCCACTGTTTCTACAACGACTGACTTTCACTTTTTACTGTCCAAAACTGCTGGTGTATGTGAGTTAGAAGGTTCTTTGGCTAAAATCAAAGCTTCGGCTGATAAGGATATTCTCAGCTGGCCGTTCAGCTTTTTCAATTGCCTCTAAGGCGTTGAAGACATCGATGATGTTGAAACTGATCCGGCATTGTTGTTCAACTTCTTCTGAATCCAATTGATCAGGATATCCTGCGGCTGGCAGACAACATTACCATTCAATCACTTGGATTGGAAGAAGCCTGAAAGTGGGGACTGAATGCTGTTAGACAAGGTAAAGGATTGACTTCCATTGACCGGAAAACTCCGTTTGCCGAAGCGATCATCGAATCTGAAGGCTGTCTCCGGGTAAACATCCCAACAGACGCATATTCAATGCAATGCTTCCCACAGTTTCGGATAAAGGGCTGGAAGCTCACTGGTATGTTCAAAGTGTCTCCCCGGCATTTTGGCCGCCAGGGCCGTTTGAAATCTCTCGGGTGATTCAACGCGGGCCACCTCGTACCAAATATCTCTTGGTTCAAGAGAGTTGTGCGTTTTGCCCAATCTCTTTTTCAGGGCCGATCTGGTCAGCCAGAGCATTTCTTCTGCCCAACTAAAAAAGTGGAAGGAGGCCCGGTCTTTGATCAATCCTTTTGCGACCAATGCCTCGGGTGATTCCAGGAGGGTGTCCACAAAGGTTTTTCCCTTCAGAATGATGCCCATGTTGAAGATCTCAGTGTTTTCATGATCAATGTACCAATCAGGGGTCTCATCCTTGTCCAGGTGTAATTCATTGTATTTGTAGATCAGTTGAAATGCGAGAGCATGTCCGTGCTCGAGCCGATGCAATGTTTCCTGTAAATGATATTCAAACCCATAAACCTGGCCGCAGTTCCATCTCGATAATATGTGAGTCAAATATTCGAACATGGCAACTTTGTTGGGAGTGTACACTTTTTCCAACAAGCTCCAAAAGAATTTTTCCGGAATGAGCCACCGTTCTTTTGGGAAAATATCGTCTTCACGGGCAATGATTGTCTGGTCAGCTTCGGTGGTGATGCCGCTTGTCTTTTCCGCTGAAAGTGCCTCTTGAACTGCGGTCTTTAACGTGAGAGAATGTTCCAGGAAAAACCCCATGGCAGCTTGAATAAGCTGCTTTCTGGACTTGTTTTGCATCAAACTCTGGTACCTTTCCTCCTCCAAAATGGTCTGGAGGAAACCAAGCACCCCGCTTTTGAGGAGTTCCTGAGAACCAATTCCAGGCTGCTCTTCGAGGATACGATGCATATTCTTTTCAAATCGCAGGATGATCTCATCTTGGTATGTCCCAAACATGCCAGTAAATATCTGATTTCTCTGAACAATTGCGGAAAAGCTTATTTGATCAATCTCTCCCGGAAGTAATCATAGATCATCTCCTGCAAATGAATCCGATCTGTACCATATACATGGTGGGCATACTGCGCATAAGGAAAATAATCGATATGGACGTTTTGGGATACGG
>JBCBZF010000707.1:0-3942 GCA_039815525.1 Bacteroidota bacterium
CTTCAAGAAACCGATCCGAATACTGGTTCCCATACGGGGGTTGTACCACCAGGCCAGCACTTTTTCTCCCCGGATGGGCGAGAGGTCAACTTGGATGTTGTCGCCGTAGGGCATATAGACCAGGGCAAAGCTTCCGTCAGAAGCGGACGCAGCCCGTACATCACGGCCATTGGTATTGGGACCGGAGCGCAGCATCGGTTGATTGGGCATCAGACTTTGCCAGGGCCGTGATGCGAAAAGCCGTTGCATGAAGCCTGCCTGAAAGGCGCCAGGATAGTCAAGTGCCTGCTGCCAGGGGGTGCGTGCCTGTGAGATGGCGTCTCGTCCATCTTGCCACATCTGCCAGATGTTGTGGTTGCCGTAAGTATGTCCGGCTGCGCCGGCCAGCATGGACCAATAGCCAGCCCGACGACTGTCGAAGGCGTCAAACCAGCCATTTTGGCCATTCCAATTGATGGGGTGGTCCTCATAACATGGCTCCCCGTCGATGACGGGCTTGCGATGCTCTCGTCCCGCATCGGCCAGCGTGCGTTTATAATTCTGGTTGTTGAACTCTCCGTGACCGGATTGATAGAGATTGAGATCCAGCCATTGATCTTCATGGAAAAAATTGCTGGAGCTATAGCCACCCTGCGGGTGGTAGGTAATGAGTTGCTGGTCTTTGACCACGGACCGGATGGCCTCGGCCATGGCCCGGACAATGGCAAAGTCTTCTGCTTCTTCTGGGTTGCGGTCGCCACCCAGTATCCAAATGATCTTTCTCCCCCGATATCTTTCGGCCAGAAAACGACCGAATGCGGCGGCATTTTCTGGGTTGAAGACTTCTGGTCCTACGCCCCATTTACGGTTGAATTTATCGCCCCAGGTGGGCAGCAGGCCGAGATACAAACCCTGTTTTTCGGCTTCATCCAGGACGAAGTCGATGTGTGTGAAGTAGGCTTCATTGGGTTGAGCCGGATCCTGGTCCATCAAAGGCAGATCACCATTGGCATTGGGCACCGTCAGACCTTCCAGTTCTGCCAAAACTACACACTGAATGACGCTGAAGCCCTTTGCCGCCCGATTGGCGAGATAGGCAGCACTTTCTTCCCGGTTCAAACGATGTAAGAGCTCCCAGGCCGTATCTCCCAACCAGAAAAAAGCTTTTCCCTCCTTATCCAAGATATGACGACCATCTTCTGAAATACGAAGCTGAGCCTCTAGCGAAGAAAAGTAGATGAAAAACAAGAGGAGGCATCCAATACGTTTCATGTAGGTACTTTTCCAGAAAAATAAGGGATCAGGAGAACAATCCATCCCGCTCATTTACTTTTTCCTCAACTCCGGCAGCAAACGAAACTTCACGATCACTCCACCTAAGAGCAGACCACAAGCGGACCAAAAAAAGAGGGAGCGATATGTAAGTCCCAGGATAGGATGGATCTGATAACTGATATGCCAACCAGGATAAAGCCCTGTTTGAGCGTAGATAGATGGAAAGATAATCGCCCCGACGCACAGGAACAGCAGTGTCTGTATGGATTTTTGGTTTCGAATTTTGGCAAGGAAATTAAAGGGTGCCATCAATAGAAAGGCAACTTTTGCAATCAAAGTGATTAAGAGAATCGGACTTTGACTGCGTCGGACAAGGATGTACTCCTCCCAGACACCGCTTGGATGATCCATCACCCAGGTGTAGAGAAAATGGATTGGTTCCAGAAGAAAAGCACTGGCAATGACAACGAGCAGAAAACGATTGGCGATCAGATAATGCTGCTGAGCGCCGAAACGTTTCAGGACCCAATACGCAAACGACAGGATCAGCCAGGCAAAAAGAATGGTGCTCATGGTGCTGGTGTGAGAAACAAAGATACTGAAATACCTGGCGGAAGGCTATTCTACCAAGACCTTGGTCAGTCCTTTCCTTTGGCCTTTTCGACACGCTTCGTCCATAATTTGATCAACTGCTCCACCTCTTCTTCCTCCTGATGTTTTTCAAAAAATGGATTGGGAGAATCAGAGCCAGTCAATTTTTCGGCAGCGGCAAGCGCCTTTTCATATGAATCCTGTGCAGCATGGATTTTGGCCATGGTCCAGTACATATGCCCCTCAACATAGGCCAGGGGATAAAACTGTTTATTCCATGCTTTAATCAGGCCCTTCTTTTTTTCACTTTCCTGTATCCATTGCAAAGCGAGGGGCAGATCAGTATTGATCTCCAATAAATGTTCAGCTGCCTGCAAATACACGATCCATTGGATGTTCTCATCAGTTTGATAAGCCTTTTCTTCCACCATACTGGCAAAGAGTTGGGCGTAGTTGGTTTCGATGCTGAGCGGCAGAACCACATTCTCCCAGCGCATCATCAGGCGGCCAAATTGGTAGCCATGCTGCTCGATAGAGTAGGAGAGAAATTCCTGGAAAGGGCCGCTTTGCGGCAGCACTTCGATGCGCAAGGCATCATCTTGTTCATCATAGCGGAATGCGCCCCATTGTTCACTTTTTTGGGAAAAAACAACGGTCCAGGGCTGAAACTGGCGCGGAATGATGAAGAGTGCGTATGTCCCTTTGGGTAAAAGCTGTCCTTCGATGCGTACATCATGTTCACAGCTGAAGGTGGTGGCTTCATTCGCACCTGCCCGCCAGACTTTGTCATATTCAGCCAGCTTTCCCCAGACCGCACGTCCCTTCACCGAAGGGCTGCCGTAACGAACGTCTATTTGGGTGAGACCGATGGTATGGGAGAGCTTTTTGTCCGGACTGATTCTGGGGATGAGCCTGAATTGGTATTGACTGAATCCTGATTGGGAGAACAACACCAATAACAGCGTAAGAATGATTGCTTTGAAGCCCTGCTGGTATACCTGTTCATGGAGATGATCAGGAATCTTTCTGCGGAACTTGACATTGAAAGCCGGAATGGAAGAATAGAAAGTGTACATACACCTCTATACGCAGGCACCTGGAATGGTTCAATCTACCAGGGCTTGTTCCCATCTGCGGAGCATGTTTTTAACCATATCAATTTTGACCGGCTTGCTGAGAAAGTCTACCATGCCCGCATCAAAACATCTTTTGCGATCTTCTTCCTGATGATTGGCCGTCATCGCGATGATCAGTGGTTTGGGATGAACCTGGGATAAAATGACTTCAGAGGCCTCCGGACCGGATAGCTCCGGCATCTGCATGTCCATAAAAATGACGTCGTAGGTTTGTTGCTTTGCTAACTTGACCGCTTCTACGCCATTTTCTGCCAAATCAATCTGATAACCTAGTTTCTTGAACAACATCCTGGCGTACTTCTGATTCACAAGATTGTCCTCCGCAATCAGGATGTTGAGTGGAATCTGGCTGGCAAAAAGGTGATCTGGCGCTTCTGTGATGCTTTCTTGTCCGATACCAGATCGTGTTTGCCCGCTAAAAAAACCAATTAACTTCTTCTCAACCGCTTTAAAGCGAACTGGCTTGAACATACATACCTGGAAATGCGCCTTCTCTTCCTCGCTTATTTCCATGGAGGAACTCAATAGAATGGTCGGAATATTGGTATAAGCGGAATTACTCCGCACTTTTTTGCTCAAGCTTAAGCCATCCATGCCCGGCATCTGAAAATCAGATAGGATCACATCAGGTGGCTTGGTGGATGCTTCTATTGCTTCGAGTACTGTGAAAGGCGAAGAAAAAGATTCATATTCCATTCCCCAATTCTGACACTGTTTTTCCAGAATGCTCAGGCCCAGTGGATGATCGTCAATCAGCCATACTTTTTTACCAAGCAGGCAGGTCCGATCTGTGGATTGCGTAGCGTGTATACCTGGGTTTTCGGCTTTGGCCAGACGAAGGTCAAAAAAGAAGTCTGAGCCTTTTCCTACCTCACTTTTTACCCCAATGCTTCCACCCATTAACTCAACCAGCTTTTTAGAAATGGTCAGACCTAAGCCCGTTCCACCGTATTTTCGGGTC
>JBCBZF010000112.1:0-10099 GCA_039815525.1 Bacteroidota bacterium
CGGAACGTAGCTGACATTCTTTTCCTGTAATAAATCAATAAATGCCTGATTAACGACATTGTCCCGGATACTGTGCACCAAAATATCCGCACCTGCTTCCACAGCCAATCGGGCGGTTTTCAATTCGGTTGCGTGCACTGCAACCGGCAAACCATGGGCATGGCTTTCTTCAATGGTGGCTTTGACAATTGGAAGATATTCCTCTGCCGGCTTCCTGAGATGTGCGATATACCATATCTTGATATAAGATGGCTTGTAGGGAAGCTGCGCCCTAACCAGCTCTCGTGCTTTTTCCTGACTTAGGACGAGCTCAATGGGCGGATTGGGTACGGCCAAAGCTTCTGGCTGATGAGAAGCGATCAATGGTCCTGTCATGTGTACCTCTGGCAAAACAACATTGTTTGCCTGAAGCTTGCTGAGAGCCACAAATTGGGTGACAGGCCCCCCCATGTCGCATACCTGGGTAATGCCAGCGGCCAGATAACGTTGCAGGAAATCCTGCATATTCCGATTGGTCCATGCTCTTTCCGCTTCATATGATCGTACGCTTCTGAGGTCCAATGCATCCGGCCGGGCATACAGACCACCGGATTGAAAAAGATGAATGTGTGCATCGATCAGGCCCGGCATGAGGTATTTTCCAGTACCATTTATTTTCGTGGTTTTTGCTGGCGCTTTTCTACTTGCTTTCTTTCCGATTGCTGTGATTTGTCCATCTATTATTAAAACGGATTGGGGGGGAAGTACTTCGCCTGATTCAACCGCGACAATGCTGACATTTTCTATCAGAAGTTGGGCTGGCAAGTTGAGGACAATAAATAAAAAGAAAGCCAGTGCAAAGCTTTGCCAACAAGTTTTGCGGATTTGGGTTGGTAAGTGCATAAGAAACATTCAGAGATGCCGGAATTACCCGAAGTAGAACATTATCGGCTGTATTTGCAAGAGTCAGCTCTCAACCAAAAGATCGTATCAGTTGAAACGGAAAATGAAGGGCGGATGCTCAAGGTACCGCTCGCTGAAATCCGGGATGGTAGTGTGGGAGAAAGCTTTACGGATACAGATCGGATTGGTAAATATTTATTTCTCAAAAGCAGTGGAGGGAAATGGTTGATGTGGCATTTTGGGTTGACCGGGCAACCGGTTTATTATCATGGAAGTAGTCCTCCTCCCAAATACCAGCGGATTCTGTTCCGTTTTGACAATGGATACCAACTTGCATTTGCCTGCCTGCGAAAGTTTGGTCGGCTGGATCTGGCGGATGATGTAGAGAGTTACCGCATCAAGAATAAGATCGGACAGGATGCCATGCATATTCCCGTAGCAGATTTTGTCCAGGCATTGTCAAAAAAGCGCATTGCGATCAAAACTGCTTTGTTGCAACAAAAGAAGTTTGCGGGCGTGGGAAATTGGATCGCAGATGAAATGCTCTTTCAAACCAGCCTGCATCCCGAAACACCGAGCAACGCCCACTCGCCGGAACAATTGGCGGCTTTGCACGAAAGCATGCAGGAGATCATCGCCACGGCAATTACAGAGGGCGGCAAGCAGAATTTTCCAGATCATTATCTGGTCAAGGTCCGAAAAGACGGAGAAAGCTGTCCCACCTGCGAAACCGAACTGACCCGGTTAGTGGTCGGAGGCCGTGGGACATACATCTGCGATCGGTGTCAGCCTGGCACCTAGTTGGTGGCCAAAGCGGGGTTCTCCTTTTTCTGCTCCGTTAACCATTCAACCAGATTGACGAGATCTTCTTCACTCATAATCTGATGCAGCCCGGCAGTCATCAGGGAGCTTTCCTGCATCTCCATTTGCCTGATATCCTTGCGCCTGATGGTCTCATCCGTACCGCCATTCATCCGCAAAACGATTTCGTCTTCAGCTTGGGAAGCCATAAACCCAAGGAATTTGGTACCGTCTTTTTTCTCTACCAACCAGGCTTCGTACCCAAAGCTAATGCCCGCACTGGGATTGATGATTGCACCATAGAGCGCATCCTTAGACATTTTTGAGCCAATCTCGGTTAGATTTGGCCCGAAATTAATGCCTTCTTCTTTAACCTGGTGGCAACTCAGACAGTAGGTTTGGTAGATACCATGGCCCATTTGCGCATCGCCTTCCAGTTTCACCAATTCGTGAATGGGCTTTATTGCCTCTCCTTCCCCTCCAGCCGGGAGATTAAGGATCTGCGCCGCGAGGCGTTTATAAGCGGGACGCCACACATTGAGCAAACGACTGGCTCCAGCAATCTGGAGCGGCTCAGCTAGTTTCCCGCTTTCCAGAAGATTGGCAACTCTGGTTTCTCCATTCCAACCGTTACCAAGCTGTTGAATGGCCGCTTTGCGAAGATTCATGCTGTGAGTGGAATTGTTGACCAGAGCTTCGAGGCGATCATAGGCGCGGTCGTTGCTGATTCTACCTAAGGCGGCAATGGCCTTTACCTTTTCAGATTCTGTCCCTTTCCCTTGAATGAATTTACTGAAACGGTCTATTTCGCCGAAACGGTCCAGCAATCCAGCCGCCTGTCCACCCGCATCGGAGGCTGGATCCTGCATGGCAATGTCCAATAGTTTTTTGGTCTCACTGGTCAAATTCAGGCTGCTGACAATTTTGAGATAAGCCTCGGTGTCCAGATTCCTGACGAATTTCTTTGCGGCTTTCCGGACCTTGCGATTGGATTGGGCGAAGGCAGCGTCCATATGTTTGAAAGCGAGGTATTGAATCCGATCGCTTTCGGGATGATCTGTGTCTAGTAAACTTGCCAGCAGTTCATTTTTTGTCCTGTTTTCCTGGAAGTCCAGGCTACGGAAATAGCGTTCGGCAGCGTCTGCACTTTGGGTGGAGCTGATTAATTTTCCCAGCAGGGGAATGGCGTGGCGGGAGCGGCTGCGCCAGACAATGTTTTTGCCTGTTTGCTCAGACCAGTTTTCCCCTACGGCCTGCTGCCAGGCAATGAAAGCAGCATCAGGATCATCATCGCTGGCAATTCCCAGTGCTTCCAGATACCAGCGATCATTTGGGGGCGTCTGCTGGGCCAGACTTGCCCATAAGGCGGCCTTCTCCGGATGATTGACTTCTTTTAACGCAATCAAAACTTCCCGACGAATTTGAGGAGAAGGATCTTTGGCAAGGGCCCTGAGCCAGGGAAGAGGATCCAGCTCAGATTGTCGCAATAATCGAATACCAGTGATCCGTAGGTCTTCATTGTCCTGGGCCAAAGCTGCGTCGACATAGGTGGAGGCTTTGCCGTCTATTTTCCCCAATAGCCATAATGCACGTGCCTTGTTCCTTGCAGATCCGTTTTCCCAAAGTGCCAAAAGAGCTGTCTCTGCGTCTGCACCCATTTCATGTAAGGCCAGCCAGGCATTGCTACGTGTCGCGAGATTGGGGCTTTGTAAAGCCTGAGCGGCATTGGTAGGATTACTATAGTCCACTTCCGGTACCTCGTACGGCTTCTTGGGAGGAGCGATCCTGAAAATTCTTCCGCGAGCAGTGTCTCCCATGGCATGCCCCCCTACGCCGGGATCATACCAGTCTGCAATCAGCAGCGAGCCATCGGGGGCTACACATACATCTGATGGGCGAAACCATTCGTCCTCTTTCCCTTCTAAAATAACCAGAGATTCGGCAGAGTAGCCGGCTCCATCTTTCTTAACCGGGTAAGCCCGAACTTGCCGGGGACCAGCATCGCAATGGATCATTTGGTTACGGTAGATCTCTGGCAACAGATCGCCTTCGTAAACGATCATACCTGTGGGGGACCCAGCCCCATTTTGCAACAAATTGGGTACCACGCCAGGATCATTGAGGTGCCAGTGTTGCAAAGGAATGCTCGGATTCATGCCCGTTCTTTCAACCCGCCAACCGGCGCCGGTTTTTTCATCAGTGAAACCATAGTTGCCATACTCCATGACAAAATTGATGCGGGTAGCCATGTTTCCGTCGTCATCATTGTCTGATTGCCAAAGACTGCCGAAAGCATCAACCGCTACTTCATAATTGTTGCGAAAATTGTGTCCCAGGACTTCCAGATGGCTGCCATCCCGGTCGGCACGAAAAACCATCCCTTGCCGATATGGTTTGCCTTTGGCGGCAATCAGTCTGCCCCAGGGATCACGAATGGGCTGCCCGTTTTTATCCAGTAATTGTTCGCCAGCATTGCCAAAATTGAAATAAAGCTTTCCATCTGGACCAAGGGTGAATGCATGCATGCCATGATCGTGCTGCTTACCCGCAATGCCTTGAAAAAGGACTTCTTTTTTGTCTGGTATATCATCGCCATCAGCGTCTGTAAACACAAATACGTTCGGACTGGCTGAGACAATGATTTTCTCTCCAATCACAGCAATCCCCAGCGCAGAATTGATGTCCTCTCCCTGATAGAATACCTTTCGACTGTCTGCCTTTCCATCTCCATCAGTATCTTCCAAGATCAGAATCCGGTCTCCTTTTTCGCGGTAAGGATTGTCAGGATTGAACTCATTCCGGTAATTGAAGCCCTCACACACCCAAACCCTTCCTTTGTCATCAATGTCCATATTGGTGGGATTGACGAGCATATCATCCGCAGCAAATAAGCTGACCTCCAGGCCATCGGCCGTAGCCAATCCGGCCAGGGCGTATTCCGGTAAACGCTTTTCTGCATCTGATAACTTGGTGTAATCCACTGCCTGACGGCTGTTTTCTTCACTTTTACAAGCAGAAAACAAGATGCAGCATGCAATAAGATAAAGTGTCGTCCGGAATAAGAGGGTAGGGGATAAACGCATGGTAGACTTTCTATTTGTTTGAAAGATATAAAAGTCTGGGGGGCAATGCTATCCTGTTATATGCTGAAAAGCCTCCCAAACTTGCGTTTGAGAGGCCTTTTTAGTGTGGTGTGGATTTGGTTTATTTCACCACGATCTTGGTTGCGTGCTGGAATCCGAGAACATCGTAGACATTGAGAATGTAGATGCCTGCGGCCCAGTCTCCCCGACGAATTTGTACCGTTGCCTGGTCGAGTCTGCCTGACTGATAGATTCTCGCTCCATTGGTGCTGAGGATCTCATAGCGCTTGATTCGAACTTCAGCAGTCGGATCCGCCTTCGTTACGACAGAGGCAAATGCAATGTCATTCATTGGATTCGGTGAGACTTTTAGTTCTAGCTCATTCAGTCCTGCAATCTCTTTGAGATCAGCAATGGTGTTGGTTACCGTATTGGTGATCAGATATGGATTGAAGTCAAACTGAATGGCCGCCCGGTTTTCGATTTTGGTCCCTCTTGGCGTATTGGCTTTGGGCAAAATCTTGTACTGGATGAATCCATGACTTTTTGGTTCGTTGCGGTTGCTGTCCGGCAGCATGATATGTGGGAAGGTAAAGGTGATCACCCCATCTTCGCTGATATCCGTTTTGTAGCGGTGGCTGGCTGGTCCGATGTGGATGCTGCTCCAGTCAAGATCCTTAGACAAAGTATCCTTGATGATCACACGGGTAGCAAAATAATTTCCTACGTTTTGGAACCTGATTTTGTATGTCAGGGTGTCATCCGCTTCGATGCTTCCTTCTGGATAAACCAGGATATCATTCGGATCAATGCCCGCCACAATTTGATTAAAGTCAGACACGATATTATTGGCCACATCGCAGTCATCTCCCGTGTTGCCAAAGGAACCTCGTATCTCGGTCATATTTCCTACTTCAGCCTGTACTGATACTGAATCAGTCAGCATGATGGTACCTGATTCCCCTGGAGCCAGGCTGCTGATTGGCCAGGTGTAGCGAGCCACGCCTCCAATGACCTCAAAACTTTCCCAGGCAGGGTTTGAACTCAGTGGGACAATTTCTGGATCAAAATCAACGAAAAGGTTGATATTTTCTGCTGGCTGAGAGCCATTGTTGCCGTAAGAAATCGCAACGGTGTTTCTGAAACCAAGTCTTTGGACCGTACTGCTGATGTCGATGTAGACATTTGGTTTCAGACAGCTTGGTGTGCTTGGGAAGTGTGCTGTTCCACAGGAACTGCCACCCATGCCTTCACCATTGGTGATTTGAACACTTTTCTCTGCCTCACATGGTGTCCATTCGTCCTGGCTCACCATTTTTACCGTATAGCTGCCGACTTTTTTATAGAATTCGTAATAGCCGGTTTCATCAGTGGTTACAATGTGTCTGCCTGGCTGAACCACCAACATGACATTCGGGATGCCTTCTTCTCCAGGGTCTTGTACACAGTTGTCATTCTCATCGTGGAAGACGACACCTGTGACTTTGCAGCCTGTTGGCTCACACACATCTTGCATATCGCCAACCGCTACATTGGTCATGGTCTGGATATAACCTGATGGCCAGTGAATAATGACAGAGTCAATGATGGCTGCGTCTCCGACACCGAAGTAGGCTCGCAGAGAACCCTGAGCACTAACGCCACCAGTGAGTCCACTGATCTGGCGCATTTGCCATCTGTCTACACCGCTGATATTGGCTTTGACCATGATCCGCGCACCAATTCCTGAAGCATTTGACGCACCACCGCACAGGCGGAAGCTCTTGAAACCTTTACAATTCCCCTGCTCGTTTTTGTAGACGGTGTTGCTCTGGTATTGATTATTGACAACCACCAGGTCAAGGTCTCCATCTAAATCAAAGTCTGCAAAGGCTGGTGAGAGTGAGTTTTCTTCGTCCTGATTCAAAATCAGCTGATCCTGCTTGACGAATGTACCATCTCCCATATTGGTGTAGAAAGCATTTTTGGTTCCTGCGTCGTTGGTGACAAACAAGTCCAGGTCGCCATCATTGTCGACGTCTGCCCAACCACTGCCAAATGACTGTCCGTTTTCAGTCGCAGGGAGAATGTTTTCATCCTTGCTGAACGTTCCGTCGCCATTGTTGATGTAGAAAAAGTTTTTCTGGTTACTGGCATTGGTTACATAGAGATCCAGGTCGCCATCATTGTCATAGTCTCCCCAACTGGCGCCAAGCGAATTGCCACCATCATTGACGATGTCTCCGCTCGTGATTTTTGTAAATTTCCCATTACCATCGTTGTGATAGAGGGAATTGTTTTCGTCCCTGGCATTACAGACAAAGAGGTCCTGCAGGCCGTCATTGTCATAATCACCCCAGTATCCACCCATTGTGGATTTTGCTTCCATCACGATTGGGTTGTCGCCCTGCTTGCTGAAGGTTCCATCCCCATTGTTTTTGTACAGCTGGTTGAAGGCAGTTGCAAAAAACTCAGCCACAAAGAGATCCAAATTACCGTCATTGTTGAAGTCTACCCAGGATGCACTGTGACAATAGCCAGAGTAGTTGGAAATATCCTCACCAGCATTGACACGGGTGAACACACCGTTTCCATCATTCCGGTACAGGTGGTTGACGTTCTGAATATTGTATGGGACAAATAGGTCGAGGTCGCCATCATTGTCATAATCTCCCCAGGTAGCACCAATGCCAGAACCTCTGTCGGTTGTGAGTGGGCTGATGTCTACCTTGGTAAAGGTTCCATCTCCTTCATTGTGATAGAGATAGTTGCTTTGCCAGGTGGAGTGATCGGTTACATACAAATCTTCATAGCCATCGCCATCATAGTCTCCCCAGGCGGCACCCCAACTGTTGCCATTGTCCAGGTCAAGGCCCGTATCCAGGGTCCGGCCAAACTTGATGCTTGGATCAAACGGCAGGTTGAATACAGGAAGGTCCTGGCCACAGGGCTTTTCAGAGTGAATCGAGATATTGATGGGTTCTCCTGGAATAAAGGCAGGTCCAAGTTCAACATCGAAACGGAAGCGTGCCCGGTTGGCATTCAGGTTGTGAATGCCAGGCAAGCCTTCCGCATCGAGGGAGGCATCAAGATCCCATGTGTTGACAGTAAATGAATTATTGCTCACGATGGGTTCCTGTACACTGAAATATGATCCTGAAAGTGGATAGAGGAATTCTGCACTGGAAGGAGTGAGGCCAACACCATTGGGGAATTGAACCCGAATGTAGAGGCTGTCCACATGCGCTTGCTGTACACTTGACATTTCGACCATCAGGCGGTATTGGTTGGTACAACTGTCGCCGATGGCTTCAGATGTCATCCGTACCTGCAGTTCAGCATCTTTCGGCTGAACATGCAGTTCCATCTCACTGTACTGGCATTTGAATGATTCGAAACTGCTAGGATATCCGGCACATTCATAGCCTGCATATGCATAAATGTTGTCTGGCACACAGGTCGAATAAGTGGCCAATACCTTGAATTTGCGGGTCTTGTTTTTTCCTACCTCACCGATTGGATAAATACCATTGTTGGATGGAAGGGTATCTCCTGTCTCAGCGTCCAGAATGTGCTGAATCTGAACATTGACGGTTCTGGTCTTAAAGTGGAGCCATGCATTATCGGAACCCGCAGAAGTACTTGAATTTTTGACATTCAGGTCCCAGGTAATGTTTCGGGTCAAACCGTCAATGGTCGGGTTGGGAGAGGACAGGGTAAGATTGGCTGGCTGAAACCGAACCCGGTCTGCATCACAGGTTTTCCATTCCGTCTCCTCGCCACCAATGATGTCTGCCTTTTGGAAGGTAAAGCGCCATGGCATTTCCTGAAAGGTATTGATGGGCACATCACAGGTAGGCGCAATTTTCACCTTCAGAGTCCCGTGAAAGCCGTCATCACTCGGTACAATGCTTCCGCCGTAAGGCTGAAAGTATTGCTCAAGGTTAAATTTGAGTGTATCACCTACCCGGCTGTCTGCTTGAATATTGGTAAGCTTTTTATAGAGATCCTTATTGGTGTATTTGGTCCCGCGGTGGATCAGTTCAATTTCCAGTACTTCATAGTTCGGCGGAATAACCACATCAGCCCGTTTGACATGTGCCCAGTAACGATACTCATACGGAAACAGGTTTCCACCTCCATAATTTGAGCAGCAATCACCAATGCTCAGACGGAAGTCCTGCTGAATGAATTTGTTACAGCCATTGATGGTGTAGTTCTGCTTCCAGGTATTTGTAAACCAATAGCCGATCATGGTGAATTTGCCTCCACGGGTATCGCACTGGAATCTTTGATTCTCAGCAGGATTGGCCACTTCGCTCACGTAGAAAGTGTTGGCAATCTCCACTTCTTTCGCGGAGGTGTTGTTACCTGTGATTTTGTAGGAGGGCATCAACCAGACAGAGTCCCCGTCGGCGAGGCTGAAACCATTCAAATCACTGCATACGCTTCCCAGACTTGCTGGACTAAAATCAAAGCTGAATATCTGGTTGTTGCCAACAATGGTGCCACTTCCTGCTACCTGATCACAGGTGATGTAGTTTCCGGAAGAGGCATCATATACTTTGAGGCTGGTTCCAATGAGGCTCAGATGTTTGCCATCCTCAATGTTTGAGGTAGCATATCCGTACTGCCAGAATGGGTGATCATTTGAGGTTTTGACCACACCGTAGAAGGTTGCCTGCATGGTATCACCCACCATGCCACGGTTGCGCTTGATGTGATCGAAATTGACTGATCCACTGTTGTCCGGTTGTCCGTCCTGATTTTCATCAGGCTGGCCGAAGTTGGTCCGCAGGATGGTGAACTTACGGAATGCCAAGCCTTCCGCGCACGGTCCGGGGCAATGCAGGTATACATCTACATCGGTCTGACAGTGGATGGGAATACGTGATGGATTGGTGCAGTTTGGACTTGGAATAAAATCTACATTGAATCCCACGGTAACAGGACCACTGGTAATACCACCACTACAATCAGCAGTAAGGTATAAATCGATGTAGGATTTTGGCACAATGAAAGGAGCCTCTAATTCGAAAATCCCAGTCAAAACCCTGCTGCCAGCATCATAGCTGATGCTCTGCGGGCTCCATTCTGTTACTTCACCGATCCACTTAAAGTCTTCCTGGTTTCCACTCCAGCTTAAACCCTGTGGAACCTGAAAGCGGACTTCATAGTGTGCTCCGGTTTCAAATCCATTGTCCCCAAACTCATTGGTATGGCTGGAGATGATATAATGGAATAAACCTTTTTGACCATTGTCAAGATCATATGGTGATTCTGTAAAAACAGTCAATAATGCTTCCTTGGGTGAGGCGCCGGTTACTGTACTGGTTTTTAGGTCATTACGACAG
>JBCBZF010000076.1:0-11612 GCA_039815525.1 Bacteroidota bacterium
GCCCAGGCAACGCGATATAAAGCGCGCCACTCGGCTTCCAGTTCATCATTTTTTTCAGCTAATGACGCCTGTAAATGCCCAAAATAGGTATCCAGAACATCCGCCTCCAATCGTTCGCATTCTCTTTCGTTCAGACAGCTTCCGATAAAATAAGCTACGTCTTTCATCCCACAGCCACCACCGACGTACTGGAAGTCTACCCCGGCAACCGATCCGTTTTTCCCAAAACAGAAGTTGGCGAGTTTGGCATCTCCGTGGACAAAGCTTTGAAAACGACACTGATTCAGTTTGGCATCGATATAGGGCGCAGCTTCTTTCAGCTTTCGATCAGCCAAAACTGATAATTCCTGGGGACGGGTGGCCAGATGCCAATAGGTGCCTACTTCCCATAATCCATCTGGAACCTGCCCCAGATAACTGGCATGAAACTGTGCCAACCAGGCCAGACAAGCGGAGATTTCTTCCCAACTCACCGAGCCTTTGCGTAGGGGAAAACCAGCGGTATTCAGATCCTCCAGGACCATGAGGACTTCATCGTCCTCCGTTTCGATGGCAAGGCAGCCTGGCAGGCGCGCTGCACTTTTCTGGCTGTAGGTCTCGTACCATTTCGTCTCGACCTGATAGGACTTCAGTTTACGTTGATGTCCGATGTCGGTGTTCCAGCCACGTGGATGCCGACTGTGCATGGGCAGTTGCACGTGTTTGACCACCACACTCTCGACCGTGGTATTCTCCAATTCAAGACGCAATATCCTGCCGTAGCCACTCCATAGCTCCTGAATCATTTCTTTTTCAGAGAAAGAAGCGGCCCCCGTACTTTGCAGGATAACTGAGCGGAAATGTTCGTTCATAGGGACACAAAGATAGGAAAGGGGCGTCTGAGGAAGGGGTATTTTCTCAAAAAGTGTCTGCCTGTATGTAAGGAAAAGTTCAGGGCCCTTTAGCGATTCAGATCAGACTCTTTGTTTTCCTTTTTCAAGGAATCAAAGGCATGCCGCAAGGATATAATCAGCGCAATGATGCCCAGTCCAGCATAGCCCACCTCCTGCCAATTCCCTTTGGGATGGTTCAATTGCGCGAACCCCAGGAGCACAAACACCATCAGCCCACCATAGGTCCAGTCCATTTTTTTATGTTTCACCATCAGAACAACTTGCCATATCAATTGCCCACATAGCAATAGACCGAATACCAGCATTGACAGCAGCAAATGCCATTTATCAGGCCGTGAAAGGTAGTGTGGCATGAAAGGCATTTCGGAGGCGTACACCATGAGGATGCCCAATAAGGTAAAAAGTAAGGCGGTTGTTGCTTTCATGAGATTACTTTACCATGATCATATTCAATCTCGGCGTCCCATTCACCTTGCTCCGTCCAGTAGGTCCACAAGCCGTGTTCCTGGGTTTTATTGATATAAGTCCCTTCCCGCCGCTTCTGTTGATTTTTGTAGAAAATGGTCATCACACCTTCACCGGGCTGCTTTCCAACAATGAGTCTACTTTTTAATTCACCGGTGTCGAAATATGTCAACCATTCCCCTACTGCCTGATCATAGGCCATCACACCCATTCGCTTGATCTGGCCATTGGGGTAATGTTCGGTATATTTCCCGTGCATTTTTCCATCGATGACAGTAAATACTTTTTCAAACTGTCCATTGTCAAAATAGGCTTCCCAGGTGCCTTCAACTTTCCCATTTTTGTATGCGCCTTTTCCTTTCAGCATGCCGTTTGGATGCCAGAGAATAGATTCTCCATGCCATAGACCATTGAGAAAGTGGGTTTCACTCTTCTTTGTGCCATCCTCATAGAAAAACGTCCACGGACCATGCGGCTTTCCCCTCCGAAACCTTCCTTCAGAAGCAATCTGACCATTCTGATGGCGGCTCTTGAAGTTGGCGCGAAATAGGAACAGCAATCTAATGAGGTAGATCATGGGTGTGATGGTGGGTTAAAGCAGGCCGCGCGAATAGACGTTTTCGAATGTACGTTTGATGCTTTCGATCAGTTCAGGCGCCATGAAATCGTACTCATCAGGGATGTATAAACATACGATTCTTTTGGATTTGCACACTGCAGGAAATTGTTTTCGAATTTGATTTCAGTGGGCCTTTTCCATGACAACGATCGCATCCGCTCAGCCCAGTAGATCCGCTGTCATTGGCTGCTTCGCCGAAGGATCTGTACCTGCAGACTTTACCTCAAAGCGTGGATCGTCCTGATAGATTTCATGTGCGGTTGCGCTCCGCATCCTGTTGACGATGCAAATAAAGAGTATTTTTTTCTTCATGCTTAATGCAAGTTCCCTTAGTTGTGCAAAATTCATTTCTCATATTCACACCAAACCCATCAAATACTCCCCGTAACCGCTTTTGATCAATGGTTCAGCAATGCTGCGCAATTGATTGTCGTCGATGAATCCCATGCGGTAGGCATGCTCTTCGATGCAGCCGATTTTGAGGCCCTGCCGCTTTTCGATGATTTGGACAAAATTACCGGCTTGCATGAGTGAATCATGGGTGCCAGTATCCAGCCAGGCAGTGCCACGGCCTAGTTTGGACACACGTAGGGCCCCACGTTTCAGATAGGTCCGGTTGACATCGGTGATCTCCAGTTCACCACGTGGAGAGGGCTTGAGATTTTTGGCGATGTCCACCACCTGATTGTCGTAAAAATATACGCCCGGCACGGCAAAGGAAGACTTCGGTTCCGCTGGTTTTTCTTCAATGCTGACTGCTTTGCCTGCTCCATCAAACTCCACCACACCATAAGCGCGCGGATTTGAGACGTGATAGGCGAAAACCATTCCACCTCCTTCGTTTGAGACCGTTTTCCGGGCTTCGGTCAGGGTTTGGGTCAGTTTTTCTCCGTAGAAAATATTGTCTCCCAAAATCAAGGCCGCCTGATCATTGCCCACAAAGTCTTCCCCAATGATGAATGCCTGGGCCAGTCCTTCAGGATTTTCCTGCACGGCATAGACGAAGCGCGCCCCGATTCGGGAACCATCGCCAAGGAGTTGCTGAAAAAGCGGTAAATCTCTTGGGGTAGAAATGATGAGAATCTCGCGTATGCCCGCCGATAGCAAAGTCGAGAGCGGATAATAAATCATCGGTTTGTCGTAAACCGGCATGAGCTGCTTGCTCACTGAGATGGTGAGGGGATATAAACGTGTACCGGAGCCACCGGCGAGAATAATGCCTTTCATGAGGGGCAGGTGTTTGTTGTTCGAAGCCTTTTCCCGTTGTTCACTCAAATTCGCGCCCGGTCTGCCACATACTGAAACGGCGTGTCAAAATCTGCCAGGACGGGATGATTCAGGTCTTTTTCGGACAAAACCGGCTCAATGTCCCGCCAGGGAATGTTGAGTGCGGGATCATTCCAAAAAATGCCACCATCGGCCTTGCGGTTGTAGAAGTTGGTGCATTTGTAGAAAAAGAGGCAGCTTTCAGAAAGCACCTGAAATCCATGGGCAAAGCCTTCTGGCACATACAACATGCGATGGGTTTTCGCACTGAGTTCTACCGCGAGACTCTGTCCGAAAGTGGGCGAACTTTTCCGCACATCCACCACCACATCCAGCACTTCTCCTTGTAAAACCGTGATCAGCTTTCCCTGGGCATAGGGTGGCCGCTGGAAATGCAGGCCGCGGATGGTTCCACGGGCGGATTGGGAAAGATTGTCCTGGACAAAATGCAGATGACCAAGGCCGATTTCAGCGAACGCACTGCTGTTGTGCAACTCCTTGAAAAAGCCCCGGTCATCGCCGAACACATCTGGTTCTATGATTACAACATCCTGAAGACTGGTGTCACGTTTGTGGAACCCCATGCAATTGCTCTTTGAAGTAGGCGAGCGTGCGTTCCAGACCTACCCGTCTTTCCACCTGCGGTTCCCATCCCAGAATCTCCCGTGCACGGGTAATATCAGGGCGCCGAACCTTGGGATCGTCCTGCGGCAGTTCTTTGAAAACGATCTTGCTCGTTGAGCCGGTAAGTTCGATCACTTCTTTGGCAAAATCAAGGATGGAGACTTCTGCCGGATTGCCAATATTAACGGGCATGACCTCATCGCTTCTCAGCAGGCGGTAGATTCCCTCCACCAAATCATCGACATAGCAGAAAGAGCGGGTCTGGCTGCCATCGCCAAAAACGGTGATATCTTCGCCCCGAATGGCCTGTGAAGCAAAAGCGGGCAGGGCCCGGCCATCATTGATCCGCATACGCGGACCATAGGTATTGAAAATCCGGACAATGCGGGTTTCGACGCCGTGATAGCGATTGTAAGCCATGGTCATGGCTTCCATAAATCGCTTGGCTTCGTCATACACGCCCCGGTAACCGATGGGATTGACATTGCCCCAGTAGGTTTCTTTTTGCGGATGTTCCAAAGGATCGCCATAGACTTCAGAGGTACTGGCAATCAGCACTCTGGCGCCTTTTTCTTTTGCGAGTCCAAGAATTTTATGGGTACCCAATGCACCAACCTTCAACGTCTGAATCGGTAACTTCAGATAATCAATCGGGCTGGCCGGAGAGGCAAAGTGCATGATGTAATCCAGTCGACCTTCTACAAAGGTGTAGTTGGTCACATCGTGCTTGACAAAAGTAAATCCTTCTTTGCCAAACAAATGCTGGATATTGTCGATGGACCCGGTAATCAAATTGTCCATCGCGACGACCTCAAAGCCTTCGGCAAGGAAACGATCACAGAGGTGCGAGCCTAAAAAGCCCGCGCCTCCGGTGACCAGTACCTTTGGTTTATTCATCATTGGTAGAAACCGTTGCAGATTGAATCACGGACTGACGTCCGATAGAGTGATAGGTGAAACCCTTTTCACGCATCAGATCGATGTCGTAGACATTGCGGCCATCAAAGATCACTGGTTCTTTCAGGCTACTCTTGATCTTGTCAAAGTCCGGCATGCGGAATTCGCTCCACTCAGTGATAAGCAGCAGCGCATCAGCATCTACCACCGCAGAATATGGATTGTCTGTATACTCAATGTCCAGATCGGTATAGGTCTGAACGGACTCCATTGCTTCCGGGTCAAAGGCTCTGATTTTCGCGCCCTTATCCAACAACTCCTTGATGATCACGAGTGCTGGTGCTTCGCGGATGTCGTCAGTATTTGGTTTAAATGCCAATCCCCACACGGCAAAGGTTTTCCCGCTCAGGTCATTTCCATACTGGCTGACGATTTTTTCCACCAACACACTTTTCTGAATCTTGTTGACGCTCATCACTGCATCCAGGATCTTGAAATCGTAGGAATATTCCTGTGAAGTTTTGAACAAAGCAGAAACGTCTTTGGGGAAACAAGAACCGCCATATCCCACACCGGGGAAGATGAAACGCTTGCCAATCCGGCTGTCCGTACCAATGCCACGGCGTACATTGTCAACGTCCGCACCAACCAGTTCACAGAGATTGGCAACCTCATTCATGAACGAAATTTTGGTGGCCAGGAAAGAGTTGGCGGCATATTTGGTTACCTCAGCACTTGGCTCATCCATGATGATGATCGGATTGCCGGACATCACAAATGGCTTGTAGAGGCGGGTCATCACTTCTTTGGCACGCTCAGAACGGGTACCAATCACGATCCGCTCTGGTTTCAGGAAGTCCTGAACCGCGTATCCTTCCCGCAGGAATTCAGGATTGGATACCACATCGTATTCTACATCAGTCTGGGACGCGATGGCATCGCGTACCTTTTGCGCGGTTCCAACCGGAACGGTACTCTTGTTGACAATCACGCGATAGTCTTTGAGCAGGGTACCGATTTCATTGGCTACGCCCAGGACATATTTCAAGTCAGCGGAACCATCTTCCATCGGAGGGGTTGGCAAAGCCAGGAAAATAACTTCTGCGTGTTCTACCGCTTCGGCAAGGTTGTCGGTGAAGCTCAGACGACCGTCTTTGGTATTACGCTCAAACAAGACTTCCAGACCAGGTTCGTAAATGGGTACCTGGCCCGCGCGGAGCTTGGCGAGTTTGTTTTGGTCGTTATCCACACAGATAACATCATTTCCGGCTTCGGCAAAACAGGTGCCGGATACGAGTCCTACATAACCGGTTCCTACTACTGCGACTTTCATGCAAATTAATTTTTGAAGTTGATATTATATCGTCAATGCTAAATCGATGCGACGGTTGGTGTATCAAGCGCCTTTTTGACATGTTGGCAAATGTAGGCCTGCATTTCCTCTGTCAATTCAGAGTGCATGGGCAGGCTGATCACTTCCTCGGTCAGTTTTTCCGTTAAAGGCATATCGCCTTCTGTATATCCGTACTGCGTATACGCTGGCTGAATGTGGCTACCCAGCGGATAATAAATCATGCTGGGGATACCGGCTTCTTTCAGACTTTGCTGAAGCGCATCACGCACCGCCCGACCAGCTTTTACCTTAAGGGTATACTGGTGGAATACATGCTTTCCATGTGCCACCCGATGCGGCAATACCACCGCATCACAATCAGCCAATAAAGCATCATAGCGGTCAGCAGCGGCTCTTCGGGCATCATTGTAGCTGTTCAAATGCTTCAGTTTGATGTCCAGGATGGCCGCCTGTATGGCGTCCAGTCGACTGTTGACCCCAATACTTTCATGGAAATATTTCTTCCTTGAGCCATGGTTACAGATCATCCAGAGCGCGTCAGCCAGTTCTTCATCGCGGGTAAAAATGGCACCGCCGTCACCAAAGGCTCCCAGGTTTTTACTGGGATAAAACGACATGGTCCCAATGTCGCCAATGGTTCCGCATTTCATGGTCCGGCCGTCTGGAAAAGTATATTCTGCCCCGATCGCCTGCGCGGTGTCTTCGACCACTTTGAGGCCATGTTTCCGGGCAATCTCGAGTATGGGAGCCATATTAGCGGTTTGTCCATAGAGATGAACCGGTAAAATTACTTTGGCTTTATCCGTGATCGCAGCTTCAATGGCAGCTGGGTCCATGTTAAAACTATCCGGATCTACCTCCACAAAAACTGGTTTCAGCTGTAGTAGTCCAATCACCTCTACCGTTGCGATGTAGGTAAAAGATGGTGTGATCACCTCATCGCCTGGTTCAAGTCCGAGGGCCATGAGGGCAATCTGCAAAGCATCGGTTCCATTTGCGCAGGGGATGACATGGGCATCATCCATGAATTTTGACAAATTGTCCCGAAAACTTGCAACCTTGGGACCATTGATGTACCAGCCAGAGCGTACCACTTCCAATACCGCTGCATCAATCTCTTCCTGTACTTTTTGGTACTGACTGACAGTATCCACCATTTGAATCTTCATATTCCTTCCGTTTCGTTATGGGTTTGTGTTATTTGTTTGGGAAAAGAACGAAGGAATTCGTTTTCACGATTGAAACTTTCGGGCAAATTTACCAATTCCCCGCCAGTTGTTTGAAACGATTTCATCAATCGCCAAACTTGCCTCATAAGCGGTACATTGCCGAAGTTTGTTGCGTTCATTCAGGAGTGAGGTGTTAGGACTGAGGAGGGAGGCAAAAATTAGCATCAACTGCATCCGGGGTCTGGCAGGTTTTGGAAATCAGACAACTCTGGTGATACAGACAGGACAAACTTATTATGAAACAACTTTCCAGCCCTTATATCCTACTTAGCCTGCTCATCATGAGCAGCCATTTCCTCACTGCTCAGGTAAGCATCCGCGACTCGGCGGTCCGGATTGGGGCCATTGGGGTTACCTATCATGGCATGGTGCCCGGTGGAGACATGGCGGACCGTTTCGGCTTCACTTCTCAGTTGGGAATGGATGGCATCCTCAAATTTCGCAGCAATTTCTACCTGCGGGCAGCGGCTTCTGTGATGTTTGGAGAACAAGTCAAAGAAACCGGTATCCTTGACAACATCACCACCAGCGGCTTTTTCATTGGGGACAATGGTTTGTTGTCAGACGTGCGGATGCTGCAAAGCGGTTATGTGGGGAGCTTTTCGATTGGAAAAATGTTTGGGCGGCGTTTTGCTCCCAATCCCAATAGTGGCTTTTACGTAGAAGTCGGCGGACAATTCATGCAACATCAGATTCGCATTCGTAGTCGCGACGTGGAAGCGGCTCCTATCAGCGGAGATTATCACAAAGGTTATGATCGTCTCTCCAATGGTTTCGGCATCCGGGAAAGTTTTGGCTATCGCTTTTTCGACAATGACGGGACCGTCAATCTGTCCATCGGTCTGGAGTTCAGCCAGAATTTTACCCAAAACCGCCGCAGCATCAATTTCGATACGGGCATGGCAGATACCAGAACCCGCGTGGATTTGTTGAGTGGTTTTACCGTGAGCTGGATTTTTCCGATTTATTCGCAGTCGCCGGATCGGGTGTATTATCGGTGATGACATGGGAGTAACATCGGACGCGGTCCGATGTTACAGGCGATGCCTGCGATTGACCCGATAGCTATTGCTTTTGACGGTGCTGAACCATATTTCCCTTGGTTCCCGCCCCTCCCGAAATCGCATCAATATACTGCCAGGCTGACTCAAACGGACGGAATCTCCGATCTTGAGATTTCGGTATGAAAAAATCAATTCCGCCCGATCACCTTTGATTAAACCAACGGAGCTCTCCAGACTGTCTCGCATATCATAGTTTTCAACCGAACAACTCATCAGGCGCAGATAAACCATCTCGTTTCGGTCTCCCAGTTCATCAATTTCTTCTACGATGCCTTCAAAGCGAACATCCAGATTCTCAATGAAAGCGGCCTCTTTTGATTTCTGGTAAAATAAATTTGCCAGGCTGAATGTCACAGCGATCACAAAGCACACCAGAAAGAATAGATAGATCATGCCCATTGACCCGAAGGGCAAAGTGACTTTTTTGGGCAGGATCGTGGGTGGGCGACGGCTCATTCTGTGGCAACCTGAAAGGTCTCAGCCATTCGATAAAAGGCGGACCGACTGTCTAATTCATCTTCCTGGAAGATTTCCTGTAAAATAACGATGCTTTTCCCGCCCGCGATAAAAACATGCAGTTTCCCCTCAATTTTTTTTCCAGAAAAACCGATTGAAAGGGAATCAGTTTGGTCCGAAAGCGGCCGAAGTGGCCCTCTTCCGGTGAGCCAAACAGGACTTCTTCTGAAAAGGCAGGAATGCTCTCACGCACATGATCCTGCAAGAGCACCAAAGCGGAATCCACATCCGTTTCATACTCATACCAAATCACCGCCATGGTACCACTCGTGCCCCAGGCTTCCTGACAGATTTGCAAAAAATAGCCGTCTTCTTCCTCATTCACGCCTTCCGCCAGAATTGTCCAACCAGTAGCGAGCTGAAAAGAAATCCCATGTCGATCGAACGTTGATTCTGCGGCCGTTTGGCAGGCGATGAGGGACAAAATGAGAAGGTAGATGAATGAGGTGGTTTTCATTGAGTGCTATTTATTTCTTTTGTCTCTATGTTTTTGGCTGCTGGGACCATGTCGCCTAAGATCTGTACAAATCAAATGTATTGCTGGGAGACGCCTTTTTCTCTGGGTTCACATTTACCTTGTCCAAATGATTCCCTACAATCGCAGTTTTGACCAATCCCCCGACAAAAAAGCACGATCCACTTCCGGAAGTTTGTCCGCCTGATGGGTCTGCTGCAAATGGTTGCGGATGTCCCAGTAGCAATAAAAATTGAGCCAATAGCCATAACTGTATTTCTCACGCATGGATTGGGGTTGTAGATAGAGCGCATAATCATCGGTGTGCAGCTTTAGTTGCCTCATGATCGCCAGTGCTTGCTGACTTTTGTCCCAGATCTTTTCGCTCATCTTGGCATAAACAGCAGATAAAGACGCATAATCCGCAGCCCGCATGGGGATGATTTCACAGCGATCGCTCAGGCCGAGTTTGTCAAAAGAAAGGCTGTGTTCAAATAAAGTATCGCCATCCAAATCATATTCAATCAGGTCAATGAAACCATTGTCATTTTGATCAGTGTACTTCACGGTGGCAAACTGCTCCGCTTTGTATTGGGTCCGGGTGTAATCAGAGCGATTGTATAAGCCACCATAGCCCTGATAAGAATAGGCATCCTGATCGATTCGCCAGGCACCCCATTCAGCGCCATATAAATGTAAGCGACCATCAAAAGAGCCAATGTATAGATTGCCCTTACCGGAATTGTCGAGGTCAAATTCGCCCCGGTCGCCCATTTCATCGGCTTGCGGATTGTGGTCGAGGCCCTGATTGAGCATGCCCGCCTTGAAAATTGATTTGGGTTGCAGGAGTTCTACCCTTTCCCAGCGGTTGCAATCATCATCTTCGTCAAAGACGAACCAGCATTCCTCCCATTCTCCATCCCGAAACGTGATGTTCCACATCGAATCCCGCTCAGGATAAATCAATTCGGTCATGTGTCGCCAGCGAGCATCAAACAGAAAAGTATCCGCGGCTTTCAGGCCATCCATGGTCTTGAGCGGATGCCGCATGTGATTATAATCATAGCCATGCTCGCCATTGAATTGCAGGCTCAGGTCAAAATCAAATTCATTGGCCGGGCCATTGTCATTGTCCAGATCAAAGGTGATGTAGACCTTGTCCAGGACGCCAATGATCCGCGCATCAATCGCAGCATCCAGGCCATCAAAGAGCTTGTCATTGACTCTTCCGTTGATGTTGGCAGGTTTGTTTTTGAAAACCGGTGTATCCTCACAGCGAATCGCCACTTCACTGTGGGTGTCTCCGTCTTCGTCGAAAAAGTAAAAGGGATTTTCCCAACTGTAGCGGAAATCATGCAAACGGAAAGAGGAGACATTCATCTTGGTAAAGGCATTGGAGCCGTGATAGTCCGTGTAAAAACCCGCATGTCCTTCGTGCTCCCAGCCTTTGAAATCCAATTGCTGCCAGTTGATGTAGCCAAAATGGGCATCCTGTTCCTCATCATCGATGAACCATACGATGTCAGAGGCCCAGTCCCATTGATGACGGATGGCACTGTCGCCATTTTCAATCAGGAATTGTATGTCGGCAATGCCATTGCCGTCCTCATCTCCATAATCCACACTCATGTCAAAGGGACCGCCAAAGATGCCGTCTTTGTTGCGATCAATCAGCACACAATCATTGTCGTGATCGCCTTCCCAATCGTCCGATTGCATATCGTCGTCATCATCAATCCACATCACCGGAATGCTGTCCAAAATGGTGTAGCGCAAGGCGTCCGGATCACCGTCTTCATCAAAATCAATGCGCTGGATCTGCTCAAAATGATTGGGGAAGGGAAAACGGAATGGCAGCAACAGGCTGTTTTTCTGGGCAAACGCACCCATTGGCACACATAATAATACGATCAGCAAAGAGAAGGCGGTCCGTTTCATATCCTTGGTTCTTACAGGCCGATGATGAATTCGATGAATGTGCCTGAAGGTAGGATTTGTGAGAGGAAGGACCGTCCGGTGAGGGGCTTAGTTTTTCGGAGGCGACTCAGCAGGTGGTACCCCAATCAATCGCCATGGTTCCCACAATTTCTTTTGACTTTCTGCTTTTTGCCATGGAATGAAATCACTGACAGGATACCCAATTTTGTTTAGCCAACTTTTCTCTAGTTCTGGGTGAGGAGAATGGGTTTCAATGAGCAAAAGTAAACCAGTATTTTTTGAAGGGATCTCAA
>JBCBZF010000198.1:0-8094 GCA_039815525.1 Bacteroidota bacterium
CACCTTACGATACGGGCCCTCATTAAGGCAAATACGATACTTCCTAACCTTTAAAAAAATTCTTTGTTTTCATTGTGTGGGCTTGATTCAGCCCGGATTCCCCTGATGCTTTTGGTTGCTAGTTTAATACGACAACCAGGTAGCGGGAAGTTTGCCAGAATGATTCAGGATTTTTGATTTCTATGTTTTGCACCTTGCCCCTCACCTCATTCATTGCATAAGAAGAACTGGGATGCTTGGTGATGATTTTGGCTTTTTTCCCTCTGACTGGAACTCTCTTGAATGATTGAATATCAATCTCTGTGAAAACAGATTCATTGAGATCAGCATTCAGAGTCGGCTTTAAGAGAGCACTTTTTGATAAAACATTCATCTTACGGAGTTGCTTCGCAGTTCCGGCAATGTAGAACGCTTTGTTGAGTTGGGTAGACTGTGTTTCAATTACTTGAGATTGACGCACAATCTCTTCTTCGTTCAGACTAATACGTGCAGCCTGTTGTTGATTCTGTAAGGAAAGATCTGCTGAATACCGTTGTAATGTATCCAGTGTTAAATTCAATTGTTCAACTTCAAAATTTCTTGCCACCAGATCCTGCTTGAGGGCAATCACCTCCTTATCCCTTTCCCCAAGTTGCTTCCGCAAACGCTTTACCGTGCGACTGAGCTCACGGACCCGACCCTCAGAACCTTCCAACTTCCCTTCTAATTCAGTGATCAGACCACGATTCTGATCAAGCAACTCATTGATGGTTTGAATGTCAGCCAGAATCTGATCTTTGGCTTCTTTTTGCATCTCAGGATCGCCTGTACCCATTGTGATCAGAGATTCTTTTTCTTTGATCAGGTCCAGATTGTCCTGAAACTCATTGAACGCATTGAGAAAATCATTGAGCAAGGAATCCTGCAACTCTGTTCGGGCAGTCAGGTTCTGATTATGCTCTTCCAGCTGAGAAATTTTCTTTCCGTTACACCCAAAGGTGAGCAAAAGGAGAAGAAAAGACGCTGGAATGATAGATCTCATATTGAAAATAACTTGTGTGTTTGTTTGTTGCCTGAGTTAGATCAAGTGCTGTGCCGAAGCATATGCCAAAGATTAATATGTTGAAAATGAGTGATTTATGGTTTTGTGCCAAAACTTTATTTTCTCAATTTGAGAATTATAGCTCCCGTTTTGGGAAGGAATCATGGGGTAAAAATAAAAATAGGCATGGAGGCCTAGAGAATTCCGAATCTTTTGTATCTTTGGATTAGGCATGTATGCCTAGATTTTTATTGTTCGAACCAATCATTCATACTTCTTTATATGGCCATTCAACAAGAAGCCAAACAGCAGCAAACCGGCGGTTCTTTTATTGTCTCTGATAGTAAAGCAGAGGACATATTTATTTCCGCTTCTTTTTCTGAAGAGCAACGCATGATGCGTGAAGCCATGCAAGACTTCGTCGACCAGGAAATTGAACCACTCGCAGATCAGATCGATTCACAGAAAGATTTGAGTTTACCACCACGTTTACTGGAAAAGACCGGGGAGTTGGGTTTCTTAGGGATTGGGGTACCGGAAGCTTATGGTGGTATCGAAATGGATTTTGTGACCGCCCTGAGCGGGAGTGAGGTCATGGGCGCGGCTTATTCGTTCTCTCTGACCATCGGGGTACAAACCAGTATTGGGATCGCCCCGATCTTGCTATATGGCAATGAAGCGCAGAAAGCAAAATACCTCCCGCAAATGATTACCGGTGAGCGAAAGAGTTGTTACTGTCTCACAGAGCCAGATGCTGGCTCCGATGCCAATTCAGGAAAATCCAAAGCGATTTTGACAGAAGATGGGAAGCACTATGTTCTCAATGGGCAGAAGATGTGGATCACCAACTCAGGTTTTGCAGATCTGTTCATTGTATTTGCCAAAATAGATGAGGACAAATATCTCTCTGCTTTCATTGTAGAAAAAGAGTTTGGCGGCATCACCCTTGGCGAAGAGGAGAAGAAAATGGGGATCAAGGGTTCTTCCACCCGCCAGGTATTTTTCAGTGATGTGAAAGTGCCAGTGGAAAACCTATTGGGAGAACGCAATGGTGGCTTTAAGATCGCCCTCAATGTATTGAACACCGGTCGGATCAAATTAGCGGCTTCGGCTTTGGGGATCGGACGCAAGACGCTCAAACTGGCTACTCGGTATGCCAAAGAGCGCAAGCAGTTTGGGCAGCCGATTGCCGGGTTTGGTGCCATTCAGGAGAAACTGGCGCGTATGGCCACGAAAATATATGCTTTAGATGCAGCCCTGTATCGGACGGGTCATGCCATTGACCAGACTTATACTGAGATGCTTGCCGCTGGTAAATCTTCTACCGATGCCAAATTTGCTTCTATCGAGGCTTTTGCCATTGAATGTGCCTTACTGAAGATATTTGGTTCTGAGGCGCAGGGATACATCGTGGATGAAGGGGTGCAGATTTATGGGGGCATGGGCTTTTCCGCTGATACACCGATGGATAAACTCTATCGCGATGCGCGTATCAGCCGGATTTTTGAGGGGACCAATGAGATCAACCGTATGTTGTCCATGGACATTCTGCTCAAAAAGGCCATGAAAGGCCAGATTGATCTGCTGTCTCCGGTCCAAGCAGTCCAGCAGGAGCTCAAAGAATTGCCAGAGCAGGAGAATCCTTATACTGATCCGTTGGCCGATGAGAAATGGGCTCTGTCTCGCTTGAAGAAAGCCTTCCTGATGTTGGCGGGTGGGGCCGTTCAAAAGCTGATGCATAAACTGAAAGAAGAGCAGGAAATTCTTCTTCGGGCCTCCGATATCATGAACCAGATTTATATGCTGGAATCTGCTCTGTTGAAGACGGAGCAAATGATGCAGCGAAAAGGAGAAGAAGCATGTGAGACAGAGCGCAAACTTTGTCAGCTGTTCCTGCATGAAGCAGTGGGTGTGATTGAGGCATCTGGTAAAGAGATCATCTATGCCATTGGCAGTGAAGCAGAAATTCCGCTGCTGCTGGCTGGTCTGCGTCGGTTTACCAAAGTAAAGCCCCTCAATCTCAAAGCCCTGCGTCGTGACATCGCCGTTGGAATCGTGGCCGAGGATGGCTTTGGGTATTGATCTTCGGATAGCGTTTAGACAAATAAATATCAGCACGGGCTCTTTTCAGGGTTCGTGCTTTGATTTTGTGAGACGCGTATCTTATGGAAGGAGAATGCGACCAGATCGAGTTGCTGTTTTGGTTTGGATAAAAAACTGAAAGGATCTTTCACTGTCCTATCATTGACGTTTGAGAATAAATGTATCCGGTCTTTACTTACAAATAGCCTGTCCCAAGACACATTTTGCCCACTTTCTGGCTCATATTATACCATTTGCAGATTGAATTGGGCATCTGAGGCGCTTCACAACCAGGAATAGCGCAGAATGATTATCTTGTTTCATCATTGCAATCCTTTGCATCCTATGCATAACCCACTCACTCACTTGTGCACACTCTGCTTTGTGTCGCTTTTGATGCTCGGATCATGGGACCTCCCTGGTCAGGACCGATCGGCGGACGAACGAGATGCGTGGCGCGCGATTGATGCAACGATTTCAAAGGACAACCTGAAGAGGCTACATGGATACACTGACGAAATTGACCAATGGCCAGATAGCACCCAACTGAGCTTCCTTCACAAAGCGCACGAAGCGGCTTCTATTCATGAAGTAGATGCACTGATTTTTGACTATGCAGGGAGATTGGGTTCTCTGTATCAGACAAAAGATTCATTGGCCAAGTCCCTTATGTACTTAAATGAGTCTCTGGAGTATGCGAAAACCGCAGACCAGAAGTCCATCGCACTCAATGTCCTGGCGGGTTTACATTTTGTGATGTCAGACTATACATCGGCTCTCGAATATTGTTTTCAGTCTCTTGATGAAGCAAAAAAAATGGACAATGGGACCGAGACATATCCCATCAGCAACATCAGCCAGATTTACTCTGTTCAGAAAGACTTTGAAAATGCGATCAAATATTTGCGTTACTCTCTGGTTTTTTCCGAAAGTCTGGAAGGGATGGAAAAGAATTACAGCCTGGCCTATGACTACGCCTATATGGCCAGATATTTCAAGGAATTGGGGCAGATGGACTCTTGCTTTAAATATCTGGATTTATCGGGCAAACAGATAGAACCACTCAAAACGCTCAATGAGTTGCGGTTTCGGGACGCTTGTCACTTGTTTTATCATATCTCCGCACAGGTTTTTCTTGATCAGGGAAATGTTCTTGAGACAGGCAAGGCCATCCAGAAAATGCGTCTGTACACTGCACAACATTTATTGTATACGGTAAAAGTCTGTGAAGCCCGATTGCTGATCTTGCAAAAGCAATACGCTCCTGCCTTGCGGATACTGGATGACTTAGAAAGTAAAAGTGATGATTATGAGAGCCGGGAAAAGTTATTTGAGCTTAAGATTCTTTGTAACAGAAAGTTGAAAAACTACGAAGCGGCACTTGCGATCCAGACTGAACTCATCAATTATCAAGATCAAAAGGCAGGAGAAAACCTCAATCGCTTCAGTGCGTTTGCTGATGTGAAATATGAAACGCTGCGCAAAAACGAAGAAATCAATCTGCTACGCAGTAAACAGCAAAACCAAGAACTGACCATCAGAAACCAGGAAATATTTGGCTACCTGATTGCGTCATTAGTGCTGTTGTTTGCCGGTGGGATTGCGTTTTTGTGGTATCGATATCGTAACCGGGCGCGTCTCAATCAGGTTTTGCAGGAGCAGGTAGCACTTAAGACCAGGGATTTACAGCAAGCAAATGAAGAATTGCGCGTTCTCAACTTTGTGGCTTCTCACGACATCAAAGAGCCGATTCGGAATGTTGGCACTTATATTGGCTTGATCCGCAGGCGATTGCCCGAAGAGCTAAAGGAATCCTATACCCCATACTTTGACATCATAGACAAAAGTATCCACCAGATTTATTTGCTGGTTGAAGACATTGCCAAATTCCTTTCGCTTTCCAAAGACGCTATCCCCGAAAAAGAAATGGTCAGCATGGATGCGCTCACCAACGACTTGTTTGCAAGTTTCAGTACGCTGGCAACAGAAAGAAATGTCCAATTGACCAATCATGGATTGCCAGATATGCTAACCAATGCTTCTCTGATGCAGGTGATGTTGAAAAACTTGATTGAAAATGGCATCAAGTTCAATGAAGCTGATCCCCCTAGAATCGATATTTCGTATCAGGATGCCGGTGATTTTCATCAGGTCATCGTGGCCGACAATGGAATCGGCATCAATGAAGCCTATTTCGAGAAGATCTTTGGGAGCTTCCAACGCCTGCATCACCCCAGTGAATATGGTGGCACCGGAATTGGACTTGCCATTGTCAAATTGCTGTCTGAAAAATTGGGGGGAAGCGTCCTGGTGGAAAGTGAGCCAGAGGTGGGAAGTCGCTTTTTTGTGAATATCCCCAAGTGATCCAGTTCGTTGGTGTTGCGTAAAGACGTAAGCGCTTTGAGACTGTCCCCGAATCAAGACAGCCATTGGGCGCTTATTAAATTTGTGAGTACTCCGTCCGCACCAAAAAATGACGGATAATATTTGATACAGTATTCGCGTATTTGTCCATTCCTGCTATCCTTTTCCACTCCGGATGTGCGAGAAAAGTCGCCCAGTTTGCTTCACGCTCTTCCATCGAATCAAATTGCAGCATATAGGTCAATTGTGGCAGATTGGCTGCAAAAACGGCTTCCCCAAAGAAGACAGGGTGCAGCCCAACTGTGTCAAATAAATCAATTTCGCCATCATTGAACATGGACACTTTGCGACGTCCGGCATCTTCATTGAAACTTTCGTAGGTGCGAAGCTCAAAAACTGTATCCGCTTTTCTGTCGGTTTTACGCATCTTAGGCAAGCCTGCAAATGCCTGAAAAAAGGCCGATTCTACCCGCGTGAAAATGGCCTGATCCGGTCGGCGACGCTGGTAAAACTCAGCTGCTTCCTGATAGGCAGAATCAGCGGTTAAGTTTGCTTTGCTGTTTTGCATGGCAGCGAGCGTGGGGTAGGGGATCAGGACCCGGAGTTTTGGCGGACTGGGATCACCCTGCTCTGTGAATACCCCAACCCGTTCAACCCCCATGCGGTTCAGGGCCGGAATCAAAGCTGATTGAAGATAGCGGTGCATCAATTGAATCCGCCCGGCCCAGTGGACGTGATAGGTCCGAATTTCATACCATTCCTGCCCTTCGGCAGTGTTTTGGGCCATAGCATGCATACCCAAACCGGCCGTTGCCAAACCAGTAGCAGCAGTTTTTTGTAGAAAGTTCCGTCTTTTCATAGCAGTCCAATTGGGGGATTCAGATTTCAGGATACGTGCGATAATGTATTTGCAGATTCACTTCTAAATCGCATATCATGTCATGCACACATATTCAACTTACTGAATAAGGCTCCAATTCCCGCAGTTTTTCATCAAAGCGTATGCTTTGCGCAATACGGTACATACTTGCCCGTACCACAGAGAGGGGATGCTCAGCAAAAAAGAGGTCATATTGCTCTTTTTCAGACTGATTCATCAACATGCCGAGTGTTTGATCTGGGTCATAAGGGTCTGTTTTCCAATTCATGACGCCACCTTGTTCATTGAGCTGTAATTGATTCTGGGCCCTCAACTTTTCTTCCATCATCTTTTCCCGCCCCCCAATGTCAAAATATTCCTGCGCCTGCACTTTGACCACAAAGCTATCGTGTGAAAATGGAATGGTATAGGAGCCTACATAAATCAGCCCCTTTGTGGGCATGGGAATCTTAAAAATGGTTTCGATTGCAGGGAGGAAATCAAGACGGGTAGACGCTACTTTGATCAGACCCCCATTTTGTTGCAGGACCTTTTTGCGAAAGTAATCTGGTAACGCATTGGGTTGATGGATTTTGCGGGGTAGATCTGGCGTACGGTGGAAATAGTTGATTGATAGCTGAGCAGGTTGCGATTCACTGCGCCAGATAATTTGCTGTTTCCCACGACTCAGTTCCGGCCAGTCGAAGGTATCAAAACTGACCATGTCGATGTTGATCTCATTGCTGCCCATCAGGCGCGAAATCCAACTCATATTACAGATTTAAGATGCTTTGGCCAGGAAAAGGCGATATAAGGCCCAACTCCCCAGCATGATTCCACCAAAGATAGCACCGAGCAGCAAATTGTAATAGAAAATGGCAAGCAGGGCGATCGTGGCAATCCCAATGGCCAATAGTGGTAAGAGAGGATAAAGCGGAACCCGGAAGGGCCGTTCCATTTCAGGCTCCTGTTGGCGCAGGCGGAAGAAGGAGACCATCGCAATGATGTACATGCTGAGCGCACCAAAGCAGGCAATGGTAATAATGGCGCCGGTTTCCTCGGTAAGCAGAGCCAGGATGCCAATGCCCATATTCACAATTAAAGCATTGGCTGGCGTTTTGCGGGTGGGATGAATTTTACCGAGAGGGGCTGGTGCAAATCCAACTTTTCCAAATTCGTAGGTTGCCCGACCCGCTGCCAGGATAATTCCGTGAAAAGAAGCCACCAGTCCAAATAGTCCGATGAAAGCCAATAGCTGAATCAACCAGTGGCCTTCTCCCAATGCTGCCGCCATCGCCAGGGGAAGTGGCGCATCTGATTTCTCACCAGATGCATCATACACAAGGCTTTCCCAACCTTCTACTCCGACTGAGGAAAGGAAAGTGAGAATGCACAAAATAACCAGGGTGAGAATGGCCGAACCAAATCCAATCAGGACATTCCGCTGCGGATTGACGGTTTCCTCGGCAACATTGGCGACTCCTTCGATGGCGAGGTAAAACCAAATCGCAAAGGGTAAAGCCGCAAAGGCACCACCCCAGCCATTGGGAAGTGCATTTTTTTCCAAATTGACCCATTCAAAGGCAGGTAGTGTCGTACCCGCAAATAATAGCAGCCCCCCAACTGCAATCACGGTAATGAATAGTTCAAAGCTGGCTGCCGCTTCAACGCCCCACATATTGAGACCGGTAAACAGCAGATAAGCCCCAATCGCAATGGGCAGAGCGTGCACGTCAGGAAAGATTTGACTAACGTAAGCCCCGATTGC